>JBEKCP010000096.1:0-12479 GCA_050014815.1 Thermoguttaceae bacterium
CGCGCTCGCCGAAGCCGCCGGGCACCAGGAGGCCGTCCACGCCGGCCAGGAGCCGCTCGGGGCCTTCCCGCTCGACCAGCTCGCTATGGATCCGCTGGATGCGGACCTGGGCCAGGTTGGCCACGCCGGCGTGGTCCAGGGCCTCGTGGATCGACTTGTAGGCGTCGCGGTGCTCGGCGTACTTCCCCACCACGGCGATCGAGACCTCGTGCTCGGGATTCCGCAAGCGGTGCAAGAGGTCGTGCCACTTGTCCAGCTTCAGTTCGCCCGCCGGGAGGGAGAGCTTCTTGACGATCAGCTCGTCCAGCCCGTTCTCCACCAGGCTCATCGGCACCTCGTAGACGGAGAAGTCCTTGTCCTTCTCCTCGATAACGGCCTCGACCGGCACGTTGCAGAACAGTGCGATCTTCTTTCGCGCGTCAAGGCCGAGGCTGCGGACCGTCCGGCAGATCAGCACGTCCGGCTGGACGCCGATCTGCCGCAAGAGGCCGACCGAGTGCTGCGTGGGCTTGGTCTTCTGCTCGTCGGCCGCCTTGAGGTAGGGCACCAGCGTCAGGTGGATGTAGAGGCAGTTCTCTTTCCCCAGGTCCTGGCCGAACTGCCGGATCGCCTCGAGGAACGGCTGGCTCTCGATGTCGCCGACCGTGCCGCCGATCTCGGTGATGACGACGTCCACGCCCGGTCCGGCGGGCTTGGCCAGCGCGGCCTTGATCTCGTTGGTGATGTGGGGAATGACCTGCACGGTCTGGCCGAGGAACTCGCCGCGACGCTCCTTCTGGATCACCGAGAGGTAGATCTGGCCGGTGGTGTAGTTCGAATGGCGGTTCAGCGGCGAGTTGGTGAACCGCTCGTAATGGCCCAGGTCCAGGTCGGTCTCGCTGCCGTCGTCCAGCACGTAGACTTCGCCGTGCTGGTAGGGGCTCATCGTGCCCGGATCCACGTTAATATACGGATCGAGTTTCTGCATGCGGACCGAGAGTCCGCGTTGTTCGAGCAACATGCCGATCGAGGCGCTGGTGAGGCCCTTGCCCAGCGAGCTGACCACGCCGCCGGTCACGAAAATATGTTTAGTCATGAGGGAGTCATCCTGAAGGGGGAGGGAGCGTCGTGCCACCGCAAACCCTGTATTCTAGTGCGGCTCGGCTGAGGAGAGAAGCGCCCCCACACAGCGGGGGGAAGGGCCGTCGCGGCGGTGTCTCACGGATAGCTCAAGGGAATGGTCCGGCAAAATCACAGTTTGACCTCTCTCTGCGGAGATCCCGGACCGCCACGGCGAATGACAACCCGCGCACCCTGGCACAACGGGTATCCGCGTAGCGTAGCCTCTATGCCAGCAAACAACTTCTCTGCGTCTGGCCCATACAGGAAAAGCGTCGTCTCCGTTGGGCCAACCTCGTCGCCGTCAAACTCACCAAGACCCTCTCGCGCGACGACCTCGGTCAACCTGTCCTCAATCGTGGATGTATCACACTCCTGATATACGTGGCCAGGCAAGCCGGTACCGTCAAGATACACCAGCACCGCCTGCTGCGGAGAATGCTCCTGCTTGCCCGGGTGAGATGGCCGCTTGCCAAAAAGACTTCCGAAGATGCTCATGTGTTCTCCTATGCGCCCGAACGTCCACGACGAGGCTTAAGGAACCCGCCGCCCGCGAAGGTATCCTTGCTCATGATGGAGCCATCCTGGAGGGAGGGGGAGCGTCGTGCAACCGCAAACCCAGCATTTTAATGCGCTGGCGCCGCAGAGAGAAGCACCCCACACATGGCGGAGGCAGCGGAAACGGCGGGCAAGCCCGCCCGCTAAACCGCCGTTCGCCCTCCGCCTTCCCGCGCCGGTATTCACCCGCGGCTATTGTTTTTTCCCCTTCCCCCCTCCGCCTTCTGCCTTCCGCCTTCCGCCTTCTCCACGAACGCCCGATAGTCCTCCGGCGTGTCGATTCCGAAGGTCGGCTCGTCGATGACGCCGACCAGGATCGAGTAGCCGGCCTCCAAAACGCGCAACTGCTCGAGCTTCTCGATCTTTTCCAGCCTGGAGGGCGGCATCGCGGCCAGCGCGAGCAGAAACTCGCGGCGATAGGCGTAGAGCCCTACGTGCTGATAGAAGTGGGCCGGCTCGGCGGACAGGAGCGAGTCGTCCCACTCGCGGGCATGGGGGATCGGGCTGCGGCTGAAGTAAAGGGCCCGGCCGGCGCGGTCGAAGACCACCTTCACGCAGGCCGGGTCCTCCAGTTGCCGCCGGCTGCGGATCGGCGTGGCCAGCGTGGCCATCGCCGCTCCGGGGGTCCGCTCCAGCAGTTCGATGGCCAGGTCGATCGACCGGCCGGCAATCTCCGGCTCGTCGCCCTGGACGTTGACGATGATATCGACTTGCGGCATGTGGCGGGCGACCTCGGCCACCCGATCGGTGCCGCTGGCGGCCTGAGGGCTGGTCATCTGAACCTCGCCGCCGAACGCCCGGACCGCGTCGAAAATCTCCTGGTGGTCCGTGGCCACGCAGATGCCCGCGGGCCGGGTCGCCCGCCGGGCCGACTCGTATGTGTGCCGGATCAGCGGCTTGCCCGTCTCCGCCAACAGGAGCTTTCTGGGCAGCCGGGTCGAGGCCAGCCGCGCGGGAATGATGATCTGGCTGGTCGCCACCAGCGGGTTCCTCCGGGGACGTGCAGCTTATGCTCTAGCATAACAATTATCCAGCGTTATGCTACATGGCCCGGGAGCCCGAGAAGAAACAGCAGTTCCGACCGATCAGAAGCCCGCCACGTAGGCTTCCGCATTGTTGGCGTAGAAGCCGCCGTTGGACTGGTCGTACTGCCAGCCGGCCCCTCCGGCCACGATGGTCGTGGGCACCGTTCCCGGCGTGGCGACGGCCACCACCGCACCGCTGTTGTTGTAGGGATTGATGGGCAACGCGCCCCCCTGGATATAGGGGCCGTAGGGCAGATTCGTGCCGGTCGTGTTGCCGTTGATATCCGATGGCAAGGTCATCTGATTGAGAAATGTGGCGAAGGCGGGGAAGCTGTTGTTGTGCTGGGTGCTGTAGACCTGGATCTGGGTCCGCATGGCTTGCAGGTTGAACTTCACGGAGCTCTTCCTGGCGTCGTTGGTGGACGACGTAAGCTGCGGGATGATCGCCCCGGCCAGGATGGCCATGACCACCACCACGATCAAGACCTCGATGAGGGTAAAGCCGCTGCGACGATTTCTCTTGGCGACGATCATGGCTCGCTCCGACGACGGATACAGTGGTTCGGTAAGGTTCCCCTGATAAGCTAGCTTGAATTCGGCGGTTGCGCCTTGGAAAAACCCGCCGGCTGCGTGTCGCCCGCCGTGGTCCTCCGCGGCGGCCCGCTACAATCGCTACAAACCGAACGGCACCTTGCCACGGCTGCGTTTTCGGGTATATTGCTGGACGGCGTACGTTCACGGGGACTGTCCCCTTCGGTCGGGACGAATGCGCGAAACAATTACGCGACTGCAGCCCAGGGCCGCATCTCTTGTTAGCGAAGATTTTCTCCCAGGCATATCACGCGGCCGTCTTGCGTCGAGAGGATGACGCATCCTTCGGCGGCGGCCATACCGTCCCAGAGTGGAGGAGGCACTTCCCATTGGCTGATCGCGCGGCCGTCTTTGGTATCGAACACCACGAGACCGCCTTGCGAAGAGGCCACGTAGAGCGCGTCCCCGGCGAGAATCATTGCGGAGACGGAGTTCTTCGACAACGGCGAAGGGGACAACGCCGTGGTCCACGTCGCGCCCCGCGCAACCCGCTGACTGCGCCACAGGTCGCCGCCTTTGCCGGCGCGGCTGTAGGTAGTCCATCCGCTGAACCAATCGGCGTCGAACTTTTCGTCGGCGTCGGGCCGGAAATCCCGTCGCAGCAGCGTCCGCCGGTCCTGCGAGCAGCCATACAGGGTGTTCTCGCGGAAGACTGCCAGGGGCCGCACAAACGGCCTTTCCGGCCACTGCTCGCTTTCATTTCCAGGCGCATAAGACCAAGAGCCCCGCGGAAACATCACGCCGGAGCCGCCGGCGCCTAGCCGGGCGAAGCCTGCTTTCTCCCGGCAGGTGATCTTGCCCGTCGCCCGATCGAACAACCATCTTGACATGGCCACGGCATTGCCTTCGCATTGGAGCAGGTCGAAGTTGTCGAACTCCAGGCCGCTGGAACCATAGAACTGCCGCTGCGGCACGCTGTCGAGCCGCTGCACCCAACGCGTACGGCCGGAAGCCGGCTCCACGGCAAAGACGAGGATTCCGCCGTCGGCCAGCGAGTGTCGCCCGGCGGCGAAATAGACCACGTCATCGACCACCAGCACGCTCCCCGGCACGGGCCAAGGTGATTCGATCTGGCCGTAGGCCACGATGCGCTCGTCCAACGGGGCTGCGCGTAACCGCCAGACCATGGCGCCGTTATCCGCCCGCAAGCAGTACACCCAGCCGCTCTTGCACCCGAACAGGCACAGCCCGCGATGGATCGTCGGCGCAGTATCGACCCGTCCGTTGGCCGTGAAGGTCCAACGGATACCGCCTGTTTTCGCGTCGAGGGCGGCTACCTGATGGGCGTCGGGCCGGGCCACGTAAACCATGCCGCCGGCGACGACCGGCGGACCGATCGGGCCGCGGATGAAATAGTTGCACCGCCAGTCCTCGGCAATCACGCTCTCGGGCCGCCTGCCCAGCGGGGTGGCCCACAGGATCTTCAACTCTCGCGGAACCCGGCCGGTCGTGCTGCCGCTGCGAAAGGCGTCGTGGCGATAGCAGGGCCACTGCCGGGCAGGATTGTCCACTACGACGCCTGCGGGCGCTTGGGCGGGGCCAGGCTCCGGCGTAAAGGTGACGTCGTCCCAACACGGCACGCCGCCCGGCGAGGCCGGCGCCAAGGCGGCATAGTCCCGGAGCATAGGCCAACAGATGCAGTGTTTCGGGAAAGTGTAGAGCAGACCGTTGGCAGGCACGATCCCCGCATCACGGCTGCACGCCGTCTTGGTGATGCGATTGGCATCCGCCCTGCCCGTCTCCAGATCGGTCAAGTCCAATTCGCCTGAGAAGAGATACCGTGTCGAGGCCACCGGCGGGAAACAGTGAGTCGCAGGGGCCGGCCATGTCTTCCTCACGGTACCGGTGCGCGGCTCCAAGCCCACGCAGCGTTTTTCCTCAAGTACCCAGAGCAGCTCGCCAATGAACATCGCCCTGGCCTGCTTCTTATGGCTTGCGCCCGGCACGTACTCCCGACTCCACAGCGGCACTCCGTCAGATGCCGACAGCACCTGGATCATGTTGCCGGGCTTGTCGTCCTGGAGCGTCGAGATCTCGCAGGCCAAGAGCCCTTGGTGGTAGACGCCTTGGCGCATCCTGGGCAGCCATGCAAGCTCCTTCCGCTCCCAGCGGAGCGTGCCGCCGGCGAGTTCGCGACAGGTCAGCCGAAGCGATTCACTGCGAGCAGGGTCGCCTTGGAGAAAGCAGACCTGCCCATCGCCGGCCACGGCACAGCGGGCCCGGTCCGCATCCTGTTTCCAGCGGAGCCGGCCCGTTTCGAGATCCACGCCGCGGACCGCCTCCTTGTCGATCGCCAGGATCATGCCGCCTTCCACGAGGATCTCCGCCGGAGAACCGGCCTCGGGATACTCGCGGACCTGCCGGCCGGTTGCCGCATCGAGGGCGCGGAGCGTCTTGTCGGTCACCACCAGCAGGCTTTTCGGCGTGGCAATGGGGCGGACGCTGCCCGGCAGCGCCCGATCGTTGAATCCCCCGCGCGCCGGCGAGGGATTCAGTCTGCTTTCCCAGAGCCGCAGACCGTTGAAAGCATCACGGGCGAGCACGCCGGCAAAGAAGCTGCGGCCCCCGGCGGTCACCATGTTGCTGATCTCCTGCTGAGGGCCGGTCACCCAGCGGATGCGCCGCGGTGGCCCCAGGAACTGGTCGCACGACACCGCGTTGCCGTCGGCCGCGTGGCGGGGATGCGACCACTGGTCCAATCCTTTGGGCCAGGGTTTACGCGCCCGCTTCCCTGGCGAGCCATCCGCCATGCTGCAAATGTCCGACAGACCGGCAGCGGCGAGATCCGCATCGGCGATCTCCTTGCCAGCACAAAAAAACATGCCGTTAGGGTGCAGAACGCGCACGACCTCGCGGATCGGAATACGGCCGACTGCTTTATCGCCGAAGAAGACCACATTGACGAGGTTTTCGGTGTAGGGGAGCTTTCCCTCCGCACCCAGCAGTTCGGCCGACGCCAGTCCATACAGCCCCATCTCCTGGAGCTTGGCGCGGACCCCGTCGATGGCGCCCTTGTCCCAGTCCAAAATGTGGACGAGGTAACGCCCGGTGCCGACAAGTTCAGCAACGGATCGGCTGTCCTCGCAGCCAATCGTGACGCACAGCCCGCCAGTAATGCCTGCGGCCTCGCAACCATTCACTGTCTGGGACTTGCTCTCGGCCTGCACGCGGGCTGATCCGATGCCCTCCACCGGCAAGAAAAGAAATGCCGCGGCCGCCACCAATGGATGAAAGGCGATCTTGCAGTGCATCGGGACCTCCTTGGCGATTACCGAAACCGGGGGCCCCGGAAGATACCTCCACCGGCGCGGCCTTTCGTCATCGTGCGAGCCAGCCGCCGTCGACTGCGATTGTATATCCGTTTACATAGTCCGATGCCGGTGACGCGAGGAAGACCACCACGCCTTGCAGGTCCTCCGGCGTGCCCCACCTGCCGGCGGGAATCCTGCCGAGAATGTCCGCATTGCGTTTCTCGTCCGCGCGCAAGGCCGCCGTGTTGTCCGTGGCCATGTAGCCGGGAGCTATTGCGTTGCAGCGGATTCCTTTCGGCCCGAGTTCGCACGCCATGAGCCGCGTAAGCCCCATTACCGCGCTCTTCGACGACGTATAGGACGGCACCCGAATCCCGCCCTGGAAAGAAAGCATCGAGGCGACGCTGATGATCTTGCCGCCCATCCCCTGGTTCACCATCTGCCGCGCCGCCGCCTGGCTGAGAAGGAATACCGCCTTGATGTTCAAGTCCATCACGTCGTCCCAGTCCTTCTCGGGGAATTCCAGGAAATCGGCCCTCCTGATTATCCCGGCGTTGTTCACGAGAATATCCAGCCTGCCGAGCCCTGCAACCGTCTGCTGGACGATCTTCTGCGGCGCGCCCTCGGCGCAGAGATCAAGCTGGATCGGCAGCGCCTTGCGGCCCGTCTTCTTGATCGCTGCGGTCGTTTCAGCGCAGTCCATCACATCGACGGCGGCCACGTCGGCTCCTGCTCCAGCCAGGGCCACCGCCATTCCCCGGCCCAACCCGCGCGACGCCCCGGTAACGATCGCCGCTCTTCCATCCAGTTTGAAGGCATCAAGTATCTTGCTCATCGCTCTGCTCTTTTCCCGCGTTTCTATTTCATATCCGCGACACTGACCTTATCCATGTCGTCAAAGACCTGGTTCTCCCCGCCCATGCCCCAGACGAACCTGTACGATCCCGCGCCCACGCCCGAATGGATCGACCACTCCGGCGAAAGGGCCACCTGCTTTTCCCTGACGACGACATGCCTGGTTTCCGCCGGCTCGCCCATCATGTGGAAAACGACCCCGTCCGCGGGCAGGTCGAAATAACAGTAGACTTCGGTCCTGCGGTCGTGCGTGTGCGGCGGAAACGTGTTCCAGACGCTGCCCTCGTGCAACTCGGTGAAGCCCATCACGAGCTGGCAACTGCGGATGCCGCCGGGGTGGATGTACTGGTGGATCGTGCGCCGGTTGGCGTCCTTCAGCGAACCCAATTCGATGTTGTTCGCCTTGTCGATTCCGGCGTGCGTCGTCGGGTAATCGGCGTGCGCCGGGTAGGAGACGAGGTAGAACTGGGCCGGCGTCTGCGCCGCATCGCCGGCGAAGCTGATCTCCCGGCTGCCGCGGCCGATGTAGAGGCATTCGCGCGGCGCCAGCTTGAAGACTGTGCCGTCCACCGTGATCGTCCCGGACGCGCCGAGATTGACGACGCCGGCTTCGCGGCGTTCGCAGAAGAACCTGCACGCCATCTCGCGCCCGGCCTCCAACGCCAGCGGCGCGGTCGTCGGCACGATGCCGCCCACGACGGCGCGGTCCACGTTGGTATAGGCCAGCTCCACGCGCCCGGGTTGGAACAGGCCCTCCAGCAGGAAATGCGATCGCAATTCCTCCGACGTCATGCGCCGGTAGTGTTGGCGGTCCGCAGTAGTGATGACTCTCACTTCATTCCTCCTTGACGGTGACCCGCAGCGGCGAGTTGAGGCGCGCAGCGAACGACTTGAGGTACGCGTTCCACGACGCGGCGGTCGGGAAGTCCGGCCCCTTGCTCCAGCCGGCGCCGGCGTAGTAGACGAAAGGCTCGCCGGGCTTCGATTCGACGAGCACGAGCGCGTGGCCGTCGGCTTGCTCGAACCGGCCGCCGCCGCCAACCGGCCAGACGAGCCCGACGGGGACATAACCGGGGCCGCCGCCTTCGCTGAATTCTTCCCAGACGCTCGCCCAGTTGTCTTCGTGCGCGACGATGCTGGCCTTGGTATGCACGAACAGGCCCGCCGCCGCGGCGAGCGGCTCGTTGCCGGCGTCGTAGCGGGACTCGAAGCGGTTCAGGTTCGAGCCGAGATCGAGCGACACGCGCTTGACTTCGGAAACCCGGCGGCCGCCGGCGTCCCACGGGGCGTACGTCAACTCGAACACGGCGCGGACCGGGCCTTCCGCGACAAGCTTCCACGTCTTGAAACACCGCGAGGCCCGCAGTTTGCCGTCCGACCAGATCGCCGTGCCGCCGCAACCGCGGCTCGCCCCGACGCGGTAATTGTCGGCCGACTTGCCGTCGTCGTGGTGGTAATCCTTGGGGGCGTCCTTGCGCCGGTACATCCGATTGACGACCGGTTCGCGCACGTGCTTGCACCAGACGTCCACGCCGCTGCCGGTGTTGTCTCCGTCCTGCTTCTGGAGCGCCGGGCCGTACATTCGGAACGCGATCCGGTCGCTCTCCCACGCGAAATCATCCAATCGCTCGGGCACGAACCGGGCGAACGTCCGCAGCGCCGGCGCCGGCAACTTCGCGGTGTCCACGCCGCTGAAGACGATGAACCGCTTCGTCTGCTTTGGAAGGAAGTCCGACTGGAAGAGTAGTTTGCCGTCGAGCGTCTGCGTCGCGAGCCAGCGCCCCGCCGCGGCGTCCATCACCGCGTTGCCCAGCGCGGCGTCGACCGAAACCGTCTCCTGCGGCCGGAACTGGTCGAGATCGCTGGCGACCGCGATCGTTTTGTGCGGAAGTTCCGCCAGCAAGAGCAGCCGGTATAGTTCGCTGCCCGCCAACAGAAACGCTCCAACGCCGTACACCTCGCCAAGTTCCCGGCTGAACTCCTTCGGGTCGGCGCCGATGGGCTGGACGTGCGTGAGTTTGCCGTCGGGCCCGACGCAGCCGGCCAGCGCCTTCCATGCCTTCCGAACCACCGGCTCGTAGGCGGCGCGGTCGAGCAGTCCTTGATTCACGCCCCACGCCAAGGCATAGGCAAAGAGCGAGGAACCGCTCGCCTCCTTCAATGGATAACTCGCCGGGTCGAGCAGGCTGGCGCGCCAGAGGCCGTCCGGCTGCCGGCACTTCGCCAGCGCCGCCGCCATTTCGCGGAACTGGGTCTCGAAAAGCGCGCGTTGCGGATGGCCTGCCGGCACGACTTGCAGCACGCGCACCAGGCCGCCCATCACCCAGCCGTTGCCGCGGCTCCAGAAGACCTTTTTCCCGTTGGCCTCGCGTTTCTCGATGCAGCCGCCGTCGCGGAAGAAGAGATGTTCGTCCTTGTCGTACAAGAACTTGCTCGTCACGTTCCATTCCCGGATCATGAAGTCCAGGTACTTCTTTTCGCCCGTCGCGGCGTAGAGGCGGGCCCAGGCCGGCGGCCCCATGAACAGCGCGTCGCACCACCACCACCGCATCGGCTCCGCCTTGTCTTCCCACGCGTGGATCGCCGGGCCGACCGGCCTTGCGTCGGGATGCGCCAGGAGCCAGTCGAATCGCTGCCGGATCGGCGCCAGCATCGCAGGGTCGCGGTAGAGATTGAACATCTCGCAGTACATTTGCCCGACGGCGTGGTCATCGGCGTGGTAGACCCGCTCGCCGAGTTCCCATCGGTTCTGTTGCCCGACCTCCATCATCGCCGCGCGGAACTTCGGGTCCGGCGACAAATCGCCGAGCGCCATCATACCGTTATAGAACGTGGCCTGCGTCCAATCGGCGGCCGAATGCTTGCTCGGATGGGCCAGTTGCCAGTCTGCCGCCCGTTGCATCAGCAGCAGCACGTCCTCGGGCCGGGGCGGATCCGCCGCTTGCAGGCCGGTATCCAGAAGCCCAACCAGAAGAACCGCGAGTCCGATTGAATGGCGCATTGTGTCCTCCATCGCACTAGCCTTGCGATGATCGATGTTCGATCTTCACGACTCGATTTTCATGGCGTCCAGACGGGGCAAAATGAGGTGCATGCTCGCCAGGGCCACCAGGTAGGCCGCGGACGGAATCAGGAGCGGAATGTGGTAGTCGTTGTTGGTCGCCTTGAGGATGTACCCGTCGATCACCGGGAGCAACATGCCGCCGATGGCCCCGACCGTGCCGCCGATCCCCACGACCGAGCTCACGGCCTGCCGCGGCACGGTGTCGGAGACCACGGTGAACAAGTTGGCGGAGAAGCCCTGATGGGCGGCCGCGGCCAGTCCGATCAGCCCCACGGCGACCCAAAGATTGCTCGTATCCGCGGCCAGGAAGATCGGCACCACGCAGAGCGCGCAGATGAGCAGCGCGGTCTTGCGGGACCGGTTGACCGTCCAGCCGATCTTGATCAGCCGCGAGGACAGCCAGCCGCCGGCGATGCTGCCGACGTCGGCCATCAGGTAGATCGTCACCAGCGGCAGGCCGATGTGCTGGATGTCCAGGCCGTGTTTCTCCTGGAAGAAACCGGGCAGCCAGATCAAGTAGAACCACCAGCAAGGGTCGAGGAGCAGCTTGGGCAGCGCGAACGCCCAGGTCTGGCGACGGCCCAGCAGCGGCCACCAGCGCATCCGCCGGCCGCTTTCCGGGCCGTCGCAGCGAATGCAGGCCAACTCGGCGGCCGAGACGCGGGCATGCCGGTCCGGCGCGCGGTAGTTCGCCATCCAGAAAGCCACCCAGACCAGGCTCATCAGGCCGGTTGCATAAAACGCCGCCTGCCAACCCAGTGCCGCGGCGATCAAGGGCACGGCCAACGGCGCGGCAATCGCCCCCACGTTGCTGCCGGCGTTGAAAATGCCCGTCGCCAAGGCCCGCTCGCGCTTGGGAAACCACTCGCTCACGGCCTTGATCGAGCCGGGGAAATTGCCCGCCTCGCTGAAGGCCAGCAGGAACCGCGCCGCGGCAAAAGCCGCCACGGTCGTCGCAACAGCCACGCCGGTCGCCGAGGAACCGCACCAGCCCAAGAGCGTGGCGAACCATCCGGGAAACTCGATTTCAAGCTGTGCCGCGGCGGGAATACTCCCGATGAGCCCATGCGCAACGGAAACCACGCTCCAAACCAGGAACGCGAAGAAGAGTCCCCGCCGCACGCCGATGCGATCGATGAGTCCGCCGACAAACAGAAAACCCAGCGCATAACCGGCCGAAAAGCACGAGCTGACCAGCCCGTAGTCCACCTTGTTCCAGCCAAGCTGCCCCATCAGGAAATCCTTCTGGAGCACCCCCAAAATACCGCGGTCGACATAGATGATCGTCGTGGCGCAGAACAGCAGCGCGCAAATGACCCAGCGGTAGTGGGTCATGCCGGGCTTTTTCGGGCCGGCTTGGGGCGGCTCGATGGCGGGCGATGGAAACTCTGGCGGGGACCCCGGCATATAATCACCATTGGAATGAATGCCTTACGATAGTCTCTCCGTTTGGAAGAGTCAATATCCTGATCCTGCGGAGCATTACCGCTTCGCGGCGGGGCGGGGGACGACCACCGGCGCGGTCGGCGGGCTGGCGCTGCCGCCGTCCCGGGCGTCGACGGCCACCACGCGATACGTCAGGCCCTTGCCCGGCGGGGCGGAGAAGTCGACCCAGACCGGCGGGTTGCCCTCGCTGCGGTCGATCTGGGGCGGGCGGTAGGCGATCGGCGTCCACGTCTTGCCGTCGTCCAGGCTGCGCTCGATCCGGAAGCCGACCTCGTTGTCGGCCGCGTCGGTCCAACCGACCTGGACCGCGTCATCTTCGTAGAGCGCGGCGCGGACGCCCGTGGGCGCGGCCGGCTTGCCTTGAGGCAGGTTCTCGCCCCCTTTGCCTTGGACGCCCTTCGACTTGTTGGCCACATAAACCGCGTCCAACTCCGGGTGGGCGTTCGACGCGCCGACCGAGCCGGGCGTCTCGTTCCATGCGATCAAGAGGCCCTGCACGGGGACCGCCCAACTGAGGATATACCCCCTGCCGTTGCCGGCGCCGCTGCCGTCATTGTGGGTGATGGCCCAGCCGTTGACGTGCGTGCCGCC
>JBEKCP010000097.1:0-12445 GCA_050014815.1 Thermoguttaceae bacterium
CTATGCCCAGTTGCGCAACGCCGTGGACCTGCTCGTCGCGGCGGCATTCCTCCGGCAGCAGGGCTACGCCCAACGGGCCGGTTGGAAGATGGCCGTCTTCGGCAGCGAGGCGGCCATGCACGTGCGGACGCAAACCGCGCCCCGGCAGGCCCCGGCGGCGGTCAACGCGGCCTGGCGGGGCAGCCGCTTCGTGGCCGCGGCCGGCGGAGGCGTGTCGATCCGGCCGGAAGAAGCCTTGACATCGGAGCACCTGCTCGGCGACAAAGAAGGGAAGGTCGCAAAGTTGCGCAGCCAGGTCGGCACCACGCCGCACGGGGACCAGTGGTGGTGGGACTAGAGGAGATATACCCATGGATCGTCGCGGTTTTCTAAAACTCGGTCTGGGGGCCGCGGTCTGCGGCGGCATGACGGCGCTGGGCGGCGACCCGTGCGAGCCCCAGTCAGAGGCAATGCCCGCGCCGCCGACCTTCAGCGTCATTCCCGTCGTGGCCGACGGAAAGTACGTCTGGACGAAGCCTCCGGAAGGCCAGACCGGTTATCTCGAGCCCCGCCCTTTCCTTTTGAGCGCCGGCATCGAGTTGGTGGGCCTGGGCAACGGCACGCAGATCAAGGCCACCACGCCGTTGCCGGTCGATTGCCCCGAGCAGAAACTCGAAGGCGGCCAGGTGCAGGCCCAGGGGTGCGAGGCCCAGGTGCGCGACGTGGGCGAGCACGCCCGCCAGTTGTGCCTGTACGCGCCGCAAATCGCACCAGGGCAAACGATCTCCGCGAAGGTCACCTACAAGGCGACGATCTGCAAGCAGTACCTCAACTACCGGCGGGACCAGTTCCCGCAGGAGCAAAGCGTTCCCGCCGACGTCCGCAAGCAGTACCTTGGCGAGAGTCCGGGCATTCAGGTCCGCAGCAAGGAGGTCCACGACCTGTTGAACGAATTGAAGGGCGACTTGAAGCACCCTTGGGACCTGGCGCAGAAGTTCGCGGCGTGGATACCCCGCAACATCCGGCCGCAGATCCAGCCGTACGCGGGCGTGATCGGGGCGCTGGAGAAGCGCGTGGGCGACTGCGCGGAGATGTCGGCCTTGTTCGTGGCCCTCTGCCGCGCGGCCGGGATCCCGGCCCGGCTCGTGTGGGTGCCCAATCACAACTGGTCGGAAATGTACCTGACCGACAAGGACGGCAAGGGGCACTGGCTTCCCGTCCATACCGCCTGCTACTTCTGGTTCGGCTGGACGGGCGCCCACGAGCTGGTGATCCAGAAGGGCGACCGGCTCCGCATGCCGGACCGCGGCGGCCGCCTCTTCCGCTTGCAGGAAGACTGGATGCAGTGGGGCGGTCGCCGCCCGACGGTCCGCTACCTGGCCGATCTCACCCCGCAGCCGGCCAAGACGGGCGAGGACCCCGGCCCCGGCGCCCGGCAGAAGATCGGCACCGGCGAGTGGAAGGTGGTGGGCAATCACCCGCTGGATCGCTACGTGCGGCGGTAGGCCCGGGGAATCGAGGTTGCGTATGTCGAACTTCCCAAGGCGAGCCGGTAGATCGGCTCAGCCGACCAGAGGAACGTGTCGGGGCTACGCGATGTACTTTCCCCGCGGCGTGTAGTGGGTGTGGAGGAGCCGGTGGCTCTGGGAACCGCAGGGGCCGTCGGTCAGGAACCGCTCGTAGAGGCGGACGATGGCGGGGTTCTCGTGCGACTTGCGGATCTCGTACGCGCTGTCTTCGGCATAAATGGCCTTGGCGCGCGCGGCGCGGATCGCGGGACTGGTCGGGATGGGCTGGCCGCCGCCGCCGAGGCAGCCGCCCGGACACGCCATGAACTCGATGAAGTGGCACCGGCTGAACTGCCCGTGGGCCTTGATGTCCTCCATGACCTTCTTCGCGTTGGCGGTGCCGTGGCAGACGCCCACCCGGAGCGTCGCCCCCTCGAGCCACGCGAAGTCGGTGAACCGGTTCCGGAGCAGCTCCGGGACGGGGCCGGTCCGGGTGACGGGGATCTCGGCATAGCGGACGCCCTCGAAGCCGCGCAACGGAATAATGTCGGCGTGGTCGAAGAACCGCTCGATCCGCTGGCCGGTGACGATTTCCAGCACGGTCCGCAAGGCGGCCTCCATCACGCCGCCGGTCGCGCCGAAGATCACCCCGGAGCCGGTCGCGGTGCCGAAGGGATCGTCGAAATCGGAGCGGGGCACCTTGGGCAACTCGATCCCCGCCTCTCGGATCATCTTGCCCAGCTCCCGCGTCGTCAGGCCGTAGTCGATGTCCTTCGACCCGCTCTGGCACATCTCCGGCCGGTTGCACTCGAACTTCTTGGCCGAGCACGGCATCAGGGCCACCGTGACGATCTTCTCCGGCGGGATCCCGTTGAGCGCGGAGTAGTAGGTCTTCAAGAGCGTGCCGAACATCTGCTGCGGGCTCTTGGCCGTCGACATGTTGGGCAGGTATTCCGGGTAGAAGTGCTCGATGTACTTGACCCAGCCGGGCGAGCAACTGGTGAACTGCGGCAGGGCGACCGCCGGGTCGCCCTCGACCAGCGCCCGGTGGAGCCGCAGGAGCAGCTCCGTCCCTTCCTCGATGATCGTCAAGTCGGCGGTGAAGTTGGTGTCGAAGACCTTGTCGAAGCCGCAGCCGCGCAGGGCCGTGTTGAGTTCGAAGGTCAGCGCGCGGCCGGGCGGCAGGCCGAAACACTCGCCGATGGCCGCCCGCGGGCTGGGCGCCGTCTGGATGACGACGTGGCGGTCCGGGTCGTCGATGGCGGCCCACACCGCGTCGGTCGTGTCGTTGGCCTGGAGCGCCCCGGTCGGGCAGCGGTTGCTGCACTGCCCGCAGTTGATGCAGATCACGTCGGCCAGCGGCTTCTCCATGAAGGTGGAGACGCGGGTGCGGTTGCCCCGCCCGATGGCCTCCAGCACGCCGACCTCCTGGAGGTCGATGCAGGTGCGGATGCAGCGGCGGCAGAGCACGCACTTGTTGATGTCCCGCACGACCGAGTAGCTCGACGTGTCGGCGGCGTAGCGGGGCTTTTCCAGGCGGCTGAAGCGGTAGAAATCGACGCCGTACTCGGCCGCCAGCGCCTGCAGCTCGCAGTGGTTGTTCCGCACGCACGTCGTGCAGTTGCCGTAGTGGTTGGCCAGCAGCAGGTCGAGGATGTGCCGCCGCGCCCGCCGCACGTGCGGCGTGTGCGTCAGCACCTGGATCGGAACGGTGACCGGGTAGCTGCACGCGGCCTGGAGCGTCCGCTGCCCCTTGATCTCGACCACGCAGATCCGGCAGACGCCGGCCAGGCAGAGGTCCTCGTGGTAGCAGAGCGTGGGGATGCGGATTCCCAGCGCCGTGGCCGATTCCAGCAGCGTCGTGCCCAGCGGCACGGTAATCGGCTTGCCGTCGATGGTCAATTCGACCTGCCGGCCGATCGCCTTCGCCTGCGCGATGGCCTCGACGGTGCGGAGCATCTGGCTCTTCGGGGCCCGCGTGGCCCCGGAATCATCCCGGTCTTGGTCCATTAGCTCAGGCTCCTTACTTGTTCTCATAGGCCGTCTCGTGCCACTCGGTGCGGCCGAGGATCTCGTCTTGGAAGTGCTCCACCACGGAGAGCAGGGCGTTGGGGGCCGATTGCCCCAGCCCGCACTTGCTGGCGAACTGGAGCGTCTCGCCCAGGCCGCAGAGCTCCTTCAGGTAGGTCATCGAGCACTTGCCGCGTTTCAGGAGCCGGACGCCCTCCATCAATCGCGGCACCCCCTCGCGGCAGGGCGTACACTGGCCGCACGATTCGTCGATGAAGAACTCGAGGAAATTCTCCACCGCGTCGAGCATATCCCGCTGGGGTCCGAAGACGATGATCGAGCCGCCGGTCGAAACGTCCTCGAAGGCCAGCGTGCGGTCGAACCCCGCGGCGGGGACGCACTGGCCGGAGGCGCCCCCCACCTGGACCGCCTTCGCCCCTTCGCCCTGGACCTCCTTGAGCAATTCGTGGATCGTGATTCCCATCGGAAACTCATAGACGCCCGGCAGCTTGCAATCGCCCGAGACGCTGAAGAGCTTGTAGCCGGACGACTTCTCGGTCCCGTGGCCCTTGAACCACTCGGCGCCGCGGGCGAGGATGCAGACGACCCAGGCGAACGTCTCGACGTTGTTGACGATGGTGGGCCGGCCGAGATAGCCGGTGTCGATCGGGAAGGGGGGGCGGTTGCGGGGCTCGCCGCGGTGCCCCTCCAGCGATTCGATCATCGCCGTCTCCTCGCCGCAGACGTAGGCCCCGGCGCCCATGTGGATGTCGATCTCGAAATCGAATCCCTTGCGGCCGGCGATGCCCTGGCCCAACAGTCCCTGCTCGCGGCGGCGCTGGAGCGCGGCCTCCAGGTGCGGCCGCAGGTACGTGTACTCCGCGCGGAGGTAGACGATGCCGTGCCGCGCCCCGATCACCCGCGCGCCGATCGTCATGCCCTCGAACACCAGGTCGGCGAACTCGGTCAGGATGACGCGGTCCTTGAAGGTGCCGGGCTCGCCCTCGTCGGCGTTGCAGACGACGTATTTCTTGGGGGCCTCGACGTCGGCGGCCATGCTCCATTTCAGGCTGGTCGGAAAACCCGCGCCGCCGCGGCCCCGCAGCCCGGACCGCGAGATCAGGGCAAGCACCTCGGAGGGCGTACTGCCCAACGCCGCCTCCAACCCGCTCCCCGCGGCAATGTCGGAAAACGTCAGCGAGCCGGTTCGCGTCGGACTGGCCATGGCCGATTACTCCTTCAACTCTCCCCTCGCCCTCTGGGAGAGGGGCAGGGGGTGAGGGTGAGCGGGCAGCCCGCGAACGTCCGCCGGCACTGCTCCAGGATGTGGTGGACTCGCTCCGGCGTCACCCGGGTAAAGATCCGGTCGTTGACGAGCATGGCCGGCCCCTGGTCGCACATCCCCAGGCAGTTCGCCCAATGGAGCGAGAACTTCCCGTCCGAGGTCGCCTGCCCGAAGCTGATCTCCAGGTCGTTCTCCAGTTGCCTGGCGATCTGCGACTTGCCGGCCATGTCGCAGGAGAGGGTCCGGCACAACCGGATGACGAACTGCCCCTGCGGCTGCTCGCCGAGGAAACTGTAGAACGAAACGACGCTGTAAACCTCGACGGGATGGAGGTCCAACAGGTCGGCGATCACCTGCATCGCGTACTCCGAGATGCGGGAGTACCGCCGCTGGACCTCTTCGAGAATCGCCATCAGGGCCGTCCGCTGATGGCCATGCTTGTCGGCCAGGCCGACGAGCTCCTCGCGGAGCCGCTCACGTTCAGTCAGGAGCACGCGTGGGTCCCCTTTGCACGGGTTCGACCAGGCCAGATTCATTCATTGATACCACCTTTTGGGAAGCAAATCAATGGGCCGCCCATGTAGCCCGCACACGGCGCGCCCGGGGTGGCACGCCCTGAGGCACGAAGGGCGTGATGGGGGGAATGGCGAGGACGATTATCCGAAGGAAATCATGTCACTGCCTCTGAGAAGGGCCGCGGGAGCGGCCAGCCAGTGCGTTCCCACGCGGAGCGTGGGAACGAGAGATCATGTCACTGCCTCTGAGAAGGGCCGCGGGAGCGGCCAGCCAGTACGTTCCCACGCGGAGCGTGGGAACGAGAGATAGGTTGACCTTCTCCTCCGCCGGGGGGCATGGGATTGCCGGACACCGGGCCCGGCGGTAGAGTCTGCGTTATGGCAACGGGAACCAATGGCACGTCCGATGTCTGCCCGATCTCCACCACGCGGCTGGTGCTCAGGACCCTCGGCTGGTTCGCCCTGATCCTGGTGGTAGAGGCCGTCGGACTGGCAATCGCGGTGTTTTCCGGGGGATTTGCATCGTTCCGCAGCCCGCCGTTCACGCTCGGCCTGGCGATGGCCTTCTGCATGTTGCCTTGGGGGGCATATCGACTGGCCCGGTACACGCGGACCACCGCCGGGCCGATCGCCTACGGCGTTGTCGGTTCGCTCGTGTACGTGCCGCTAATGATCCTGGCTTATCAGGACATTGGCGGTGACGATCCCTCGCTCAATGCCATTTGGCTGGGCGCCGGGGCCGGGATGGCGGGAATCTATGGGTTGCTATGCTGGGGCGCGGCGGAACTCCGCCGTGGCGGCGATGCCGGCCTCGCCGAGGCCGCCCAGTCGCGGATGGGCATCAATCACCTGCTGCTCTGGACAACCTGCACCGCCGTCTACCTGGCCGTCGAGCGCGCCGGCGCTCGATTTCGAGGTTCCTTTCCTGGAGAGGAAGGTCTGAGATACCAGGCGATCATGTCCCTTCGGGCCCTTGGCGCCGGCGGGGCCGTTATGGGAGGCGTGCTCTTTGTCGCACGCCGTTTCCGTCGCCTGGCGTTCCCCCGGCATCCGGGCGAGTACCTCCTTCTCGCCATGGCCCTGGAGTGCATCGTCGCATTAGCCAGCTCTTCTTTTCTGCCGCGTTCCCTGTATGGCCCGAGCGCGCTGCTTTACTTCTCTCTTCAGGACGTACTCCGCCTCTTGGGGTCGCTAATCCTTCTGATCCCGGCCTGGCGCAAGACTACGCCGCCGCTGTGGCGGGTCTACTTCGGCCTGAGCATCGCTGCCAACCTGGGTTCTTCGTCGGTCTTAAGCCACTTCGCGGGCGCGTGGTCCGTGTATGCCTACGCCGGCATTGCCCTTTTGCCGTCCGTGCTGTTGGTGGCGATCGTGCTGCGCGGCTGGCGCACGCGACATTGCTACCCGTGGACCCATTGGTTCGGGGCCGGGATGGCCCTTTGGGGAGCCCTGTGTACGATCATCTGGCTAGTGGCCTATTCCCTGGGGGCCTTCTAGCCGGAGTTGCCGGGGCGCGATCCTCTCCACCTCGCAAAACCCCCGGACGCAGTCCGGGGGCTTTGTTTCACTGTCGCCTTTCCGAGGACAAATCGCCGCACCGCGCTAAAATCCCATGGGGGCGCAATGCCGGAAACTCAGAAAACAAATCGCTTGCACTCCACCCCCGACCTGCCGAACTTGACCACCCGATCTGTGTTCGATCCGTGTTCCATCCGTGGCCGAATCGGGAAGTCGCTATTCGCCCCGGTCTTGGCGGGCCACGGACGCCGACCATTGACTTTGAGGCAGCGGGGGTGAATAATTGGGGGCGTTCTTAAAAACAGGCCCCTTTCGGGGGGCGGTTCCTGCGGCTGAAATTGGTTCTTGGCCAGGGTTCCGGGGCCCGGTTTTGAGGAGGGAAGGCTATGAAGCGAACTTGGATTCTATTGGCCGTTGCGGCGTGTTCCGTGCTGCCGGCTTCGGGCGACGATGTTCGGCCGTACCAGCCCGGCGCTCGGCCGTACCAGCCCGCCGTGGCGGCGCCGACGACCAACGTTTATGGCGGCGGCGGATGGTCGGGCTACTACGGCGGGGGCGGGAACACGGTGGCCGGATCGGCCCTCAACGGCATGTCCCAGGTGATCAGCGCGGCAGGCGAGTACAACCTCAATACCTCGGCCGCCGCCATCAACATGACCCAGGCCCAGAGCAATGCCATGCAGAACCAGGTCCAGGCGGTCAACACCTTCTGGGAGATGCGGAACATCGGCAAGGCGCAGCGGGCGGCCGAGCGCGGGCCCCCTCCCACCCCGGAGCAAATCGCCCGCATCGCCCGTGAGGGCGTGCCGCGGTCGCTCACGCCGAGCCAGATCGACCCGGTCAGCGGGCGGTTGAATTGGCCCAGCCCTTTGCAGGACAGCAGCTTCGACGCCCCACGCGGCCAGTTGGACGAGGTGGTCGCCAAGTGGGTCAATTACGGCGGACTGGACTACTCCGACAAGAGCGTGGTCCGCGAGACGGTCAACACGCTCTTCGACGGACTGAAGGCCAATATCCGGGAGATTCCCCCGCAGGATTACGTCGCTTCACGGAGTTTCCTGCAAAGCCTGGTTTACGCCACGACCAAAACGACTCTGCAATAGCGAGCCTAACGATGGGAGCCTGTGCATGAATACGAGAAGGATTGCCTTGATCTGGACGGTGTTGGGATGCCTCGCGCTGGGCAGCCTGGCAGCTCGGGCCGGCGAAGGGTCGATGGCCGAGCTTGTCGGCGGACTGAAGTCTTCCGACGAGTCGGCGAGGTTGCAAGCGATCGACCAGTTGGGGGCCCTTGGCGACAAGGCGGCCGGCGCGGTCGCCCCGCTCAGCGAACTGCTCAAAGACGGCTCCGCGAAGGTGCGGGCCCACGCGGCCTGGTCCCTGGGAGCGATCGGCGCGGCGTCGAAGCCGGCGGTCGAGGCCCTGGCCGAGTTGTTGAAAGACCCCGACAACATCGTCCGGCGACAGGCCGTCAGGGCAATCCAGGCCATCCGTCCCGGCCCGCAAGTCATGGTGCCGCTGTGCTGCAAACTGCTGGAGGATCCCGACCCGGCCATACGTGTTCGAGTCCTCAGTGCGATAGCCGACGCCGGCGAGAAGGCGGTGCCCGGGCTGATCGAAGCCCTGAAGAACGAAAAAGCGGCATATTGGGCGTGCCTGGTGCTGCGGGAGATCGGTCCCGCCGCCAAGGAAGCGGTTCCGGCGTTGGCGGAGCTGCTCAAGGACCCGCGGCCGGCGATTCGCCGGGAGGCGGTTCTGACCCTGGGGGCCATGAATGAGGCCGCTCTTCCGGTCGTTCCGCAGATTGCCGCGATCCTGGGCGACGAGCACGCCCGCACGGCGGCGACCTTCGTGCTCGGCGAGCTCGGCCAGATTCCGGCCGAGGCGGAAGTCACCATTCGGGCAAACGTCAAGAGCGAGGATAAGCTGCTGAGCACAACCAGCCTTTGGGCGCTATGCCGCGTCCACCCGGAAGACAAGGATCTCCGCCGCCAGACGACGGAGCAGTTAATTGCCCGGCTGAAGGAGAAGGACCCGTTTGTCCGCACGGCGGCTGCCCGCGCCCTGGCCGCGTTGCCGCCCGCGCCGGAAATCACCGGGCCCATTTGGGAGAAGGCGATGCAGGAGGCGGACGAGACCACGGCGCGTCACATGCTGGACGCCCTGGCGGCGCTGGGGGCGCCGGCGGTGCCGCGGCTGATCGACGCGCTTCGGCACGAGAAGGCCCGCGCCGACGTGGCGTACATCCTGGGGCGAATCGGTCCGGCGGCCGCGCCCGCCGCGGCTTCCCTGGCGAAGTTGATCGACGACAAGGACGATAGCGTTGCCCATGAAGCGATCCTGGCGTTGGGGAACATCGGTCCCGGGGCCAAAGACGCGGTGCCCGCCCTGGTGAAGGCGCTCCAGCAGGGCCCGGCTGAGAAGCCCAATATTTCCGCGGTGGTCTACGCCTTGGGCAAGATCGGGCCTGGGGCCGCCGCTGCCGAGCCCGTGCTCCTGGCTCGTCTGGCGAGTCCCGACGGCAATTTGGCGCTCATGAGCGCGTGGGCGCTGGCGCAGATTGTGCCCGGATCGGCCGCGACCGCGTCGAAGACGGTTCCCGTATTGATAACGGGCCTGTCCGACCCCCTTGCCTTAAGCCGGCAGTTGGCGGCCGAATCGCTGGGGAGCCTTGGGCCGCTCGCCAAAGAGGCGACGGCGGCGCTTCAGAAGGCCTTGGCCGATGAGGACAAGAACGTCCATGACGCGGCCGCCCAGGCATTGGCTGCCACGGGGCAACCCGCGGCAAAGGCGGCTCCCGGTGCCGCTGCGTCGATCGTGGCCGGTGCCGCCACGCCGCTCGCGGCCGGCGACGTCGTGGTCACGCTCGAGGACTCCGTGGCGATGAAGGTCGGCAGCTCGGTCGTCGCTCGAGTTCCCAAGGGCACGCAGCTCAAAGTGATAGAACTCCGCGGGTCTTGGGTCGCCGTCCGCGCCACGGTCGATGGCAAGCCGCAAACCGGCTGGGTGCAGGTGACGCAAGTTGCAAAACCGTAGATGACCTCGCACGACCGTGGGAACGCAATCGTGTGCCACTGCTTGGTACAAGCAGTGCGGGGAATGCCGTTGCGTTCTCACTGCTTCTGCGAAGCAGTGGCACACCGCCAAGCCCTAGGGAGGGCTGGATGAGTTCCGGACAGCCTGCGACCGAGCCGGAGCCGTCGGAGCCAAAGGGCGCCCTGCCCCGCCGACGTCTTCGGACGCGATTGATTTTCTGGCTCCTGGCCGTCCTGTCTGTGTACCTTGTGCTTGCCTACGTCCTTATGCCCGCCGATTGGGGATGGTACGCACACCGCCATCCGGCGTTGGACGACGTTCCGGGCATCACGACGACGCGCAATGGCATTCCCGGCGATCCGCTCAATGTCGCCCTGATCGGAACGGAGGATCAAGTAAAGGAGATCATGCTGGCCGCCGGATGGCATCCGGCCGACCCGCTGACGTTTCGGAGCTGCCTGAAGATCAGCGAGACGACGGTGCTCAAGCGTCCTTATGCCGACGCCCCGGTCAGTAACCTATACTTGTTTGGACGGAAGGAGGACCTGGCCTTCGAGCAGCCCGTCGGTTCCAATCCGCGAAAGCGAAACCACGTGCGCTTCTGGCAGACGGACAAGCTGGATGAGGGCCGGCCCGTTTGGATCGGCTCTGCCACCTATGACGAGAGGGTCGGTTTCAGCGGCACCACGGGCCAGGTCACGCACCACATCGCCGCCGAAATTGACGCCGAGCGAGACCACTTGTTCGAGGACCTGGACCGGACCGGCGATCTGTCTGAAACCTACGTGGACGACGGATTTCACAAGACCTTGGAAGGCCGCAACGGCGGCGGCGACCGCTGGCACACCGACGGCCGCCTGTACGTGGGGGTGATCGCCGGCGAATCACACAACTTCTTGCAGAAAGGTTGACTACCATGAGTAACGAAAGTCAGACAAGTGTCGGGCAGTCGTCCGCGCCCGGTTCGGGCCCGGTCGTAAGACACGAGCTCCAGTATCTCCAGCGGTATTGGTTCTGGCCGATGCTCTTGGGCTATCTCCTGGTTTTGTGCGGCGCGGTCGCGCTGGTCTACCCCGCGATCGCGTCGGTGGCCGCCGTCAGCGTCCTGGCGGCGATTCTCATGATCGCCGGCCTTGCCACGATCATCGGCTCGTTCTGGGCGGGCAAGTGGAGCGGATTCCTCGTTCACCTGCTGGTCGGAATCCTCTACCTGGCAGCCGGTGTCGTCATTACCGAACGGCCGTTCGTTAACCTGCTGATCATCACCTTCTTCGCCGCCGTGTTGTTCATGGTGGTGGGCTCATTTCGGGTAGTGGCCGCGCTGGTGATTCGATTTCCACAGTGGGGTTGGGCCGTCCTCAACGGGGCAGTCACCTTCCTGGTCGGGTTGATCATCTACCGGCACTTGCCGTTGGACGCCCTCTGGGTCGTCGGGATCCTGGTGGGAGTGGAAATGCTCCTGAACGGCTGGACGTGGATCATGCTGGCGGCGGCGATCAAGGCCATCCCCAAAGAGACCTAATGCGGATCCATTGAGTCAAGGATTGCGATGGTGGGGCTCGCCGACCAACGCTGCGCGTCGGTGCCCGTCGACCCACCCTACCATTTCGCCTCTTTCGCAGCAGAAACTACTTCACCCCCAGCACCGGCTAGGCGCCGAGCGACGGCCTCTCGGCCATGATCTTGCGGCCCTTCGCCCGGCTGGCCGCCATGAAGTACCACCAGCCGTAGATGCCCCAGAGACCGGCGGCTGCCAAGGCCAGGTACGGCTCCAGTTTGCTCATGTTGTTCACCATGAACGGCCCGACCAGGTAGAACAGCATGCACACGAGATTCGCCGCCACGCCGAAGACCGGCACCGCCACGTGCTTGATCCCGCTGAAGCTCTTGTGCTCGCGGAAGGCAACGATGGCGACCACGCAGGTCAGCATGTACAGCATGAACGTGCCGAAATTGCTCACCAGGGTCACGATCAGCAGGCTGTTGGGCAGGGCCTTGGCCGTCTCCATCGAGAACGTCAGGAAGCCGGGATACCAGACGCTGCCCTTCTGGGCGTCGCTGAGCGCGGTGTTCAGCGCGTCGGTGGCGGCCGGGCCGCACAAGTACAGGAGCACGCCGAAGATCCCGATCACCGCCGAAACCCCGGCCAGCGTCCAGATCGCCCGGTGGGGCGTCAGGTTCTTCCCGTGCAGCAGGCCGAAGTGCGACGGCACCTCGTCGTCCCGGCCCATGGCATAGGTCACCCGGGCCCCCGTGCAGATGCACGAGAGCGTCGTGCCGATCAGGGCCAGGAAAACGGTAATGGCCTCGATGAACATGAACCACCAGCCGGCGTCCGTGCTCTTGAAGAGCCAGCTCCCGCAGATGCCCATCTCGTCCCCGATGGGTGCGCCGGAGCCGGCCGCCGTCGTGCAGGTGTAGCCGGGGTTCAGGAAGTAACTCGCGGCGAAGTATTCGATCAGGTAGCAAACCACTCCCTGGATCAAGAGCGACAAGAGCACGGCTCGCGGAATGTCCCGCTTCGCATTCTTCGCCTCCTCCCCCATGGACGTGACCGACTCGAACCCCACGAGGATCAGGATCGCGATACAGGC
>JBEKCP010000098.1:0-2835 GCA_050014815.1 Thermoguttaceae bacterium
TCGCCCGGGCCCGGGTCGCCCGGCGGCGACGGCAAGCCCGCGCCGGCCAGCGACGCCGAGCAACCCAAGGCCGCGGGAGACGAGAAGCAGATTCTCTTATTGGTCGCGCCGCGACTGGCATCTCACAAAGAACCGGAGAGAACCAATGAGCAGCGAGAATCGAAGTAATCTGGTTGCCTCGATGGGCGCGATTGCCGGGATAGGCCTGCTGGTCGTCGGCGGAGTCGCCCTCTTCGTTGGCATAGGCAACGTTCGCAGCGACGCGCTCAGCGTGCTGGCCGCTGCGGCGTGTTTCGCGGTATCCGTCGCGGCCTTTGGTCTTGTGTTCTGCACTGTAATTCGGAAGTAGTACGGTTTAGATCCTTGTGTATCTCGTGTTTACGAAAGGTGCCTGTATGAAACGACTTAGTATCTGTGCGATTCTGGCAGCGGTGATCGGATTACTTGGAATGTCCGCCACTGGGGCGGAGCCCGCTTTGAAGGACGCCGGCCAAACCGTGAAACCCTTGCGGGTGGGCACATTCGATTCCCGGGCGGTCGCTTTGGCCTACTACCGCAAGTTCTACCGCTCGCCGGAATTCGTAGCCCGCTTGAAAAAGCTCAAGGAAGAGCGCGACCAGGCCAACGCCGCTGGCGATCATGAGAAAGCCAAGAAGCTGGAAACGGAAGGCAGGGGCGGGCAAGAGCATAGCCACAGCCAGGTCTTTGGATCCGCGCCCATCGACGAAATCGTGGCGAAAATCAAGGATCAACTCCCCGAAATCGCCAAGCAGGCCGGGGTCGATCTGATCGTTTCCAAATGGAGCGTCACGTACCGCTCGCCCGGCGCCGAATTCGTCGACGTTACGGAACCCATGGCAAAACTCTTCCAGCCCGACGAGCAGACATGGAAAATGCTTCGCGACCTAACGAAACATCAACCGGCGTCCGCGGAAGAACTGCAGAAACACGGGAAGGATTGAGGGCTATATGAACGCTATCGAATGGTTGTGCGTTTGGGTAGTCTGCGGTTTTGTTCTGGTCACTATTTCCATCCGAATGTTGACGAGATCGTTACAGCGCCACAGTTCCAAGGTCCAGGCGTTGTTGGCGGAGATTCGCGACAAACTTGGCAAGTAAGTCGGAAGTAGCGCAGTTTTGACTCTTTTGGCACCTTTTGTGCCCACATTCCTACTCACGTTTTCAGAACTGGAGGTGTGATGATGCGATCCAATCGATGGTGCGCGACGTGGTTCCTGGGTATGGGCCTTCTAGGTCTGGTGTTCTTCGGCGGGTTGTGTGCCGCGAAAGCTGCCGTCGCGGCTGAGAAAGACGAGGTGACTCTCAAGTATGACAATGGGAGCATGGGAGACAAGCGGAGCATGACGGGAGGCGGCCACGCAGTGCTTTTCCAGCGGCCGGGACAAGGGGAAGGAGAATGGTTCCTGGATCGCGTCGAGGTCTTCGGCGCGCGATACGGGCTCCCCCAGCCGCCCGACGAGGATTTTTCCGTTTACATCACCGATCCAACCATGGCGCGGTTCTGCGTTGTCCCCCGCCCCTACAGCCTCTTCGAGCGCGGGCCGGAGAAGTGGACGACCATCGCGCTTCCGCCGGTCCGCGTGCCCGAGGGCTTCTACGTCTGCCTGGTGTTCAATCCCACGCAGACCAAAGGCGTCTACGTGGGCATCGACAAAAGCGTCAAGGAAAGCCATTCCCGCGACGCGGTGCCGGGGAGCCATCTCGAAGTTCTCAAGGAGGGAGAATGGATGGTCCGTGCCCATCTCACGCAGAAGCCGAAGGGGGCCGTGCAGGAATTGCTGGACGCGGACCAGAGGGAGAAGAAGCAGCACGAGGCCCTTGCCGCTGGTGAGTCGCGTCTTCTAAGAGGCGCGAAGGCCACGCTGCTGAAGCACGATACGGGCGTCATGGAGCAGCACCAGAGCTACGGAGGCCCGTCGGCGCAGACCGTTGCATTCGACGCCCCCGCGGGCGACCAGTACGTCTACGCGGTCTCGTTCTACGGCTCCCAGTACGGCGGGCGACACGATGCCGATGCGGTCTGCGGCGACGTCTACATCCTCGACTCCGAGGGGCGCGTGGTTTCCCGGACGTCCTTCCCCTACAGCCTGCTCAGCTACCAGAAGGCCTGGATCGAGGTCCCGACGCTGCCGACCAAGGTGACGGGCAAGTTCCACGTCGCCCTGTTCGCCCATTCCGAGCAGTACAAGGGGATCTACGTGGGCTACGATACGCACACCAAGGCGCCTCATTCCTTCATCGGGCAGGTCGGCCGGGAGAAGTTCACCTTCGAGCCCGTGCCGAAGAAACTCGACTGGATGGTGCGGGTCAAGCTCGCCGACCGGCCGGTTTACTACGACGCGGCCGACAAGGGAGGTGAGCAATGAAATGGTTGCTCTCGTTGGCCTGTTTGTGAATTGAAGGGAGGATGAACCATGTGGAAACTTGTTGTAGCGCTGCTGCTGGGCGCGTCGGTTTCGGTCGTTCTTGCCCAACCGCCGGGAAAGAAGGAGCCGCGCGCCTTGCCGCGAGTCCAGATCGTCGATGAAGCGGGCAAGCCCGTGTCCGGGGAGAAGCTTGCGTCGGTCAAGCCGATCCCGGAACGGCTGCGGGCCATCGCCGGAGACGGTGCGATCGTCAAAGTAAGCGATGCCGGCGAGGTTGTGGAAGTATTCCTCGGCGACAAGGCGTCCGATGAACTGCTGGGGGAACTGCGGACTCTGCCGAAACTGCGATCACTGGACGTGCAGGTATCGAAGCAGATCACGGACGTGGGATTTGCACACATCGGGACGATGTCTGCGCTGGAGTCGTTGAATCTGTATGACCTCGGTG
>JBEKCP010000098.1:2851-15286 GCA_050014815.1 Thermoguttaceae bacterium
GCGGCGCAACCGGATCACCGACGCTGGATTGGCCCGGCTTAAAGAGCTGAAGGACCTTACCAAGCTCGACATCAGTGGGAACCAACTCACAGACGCGGGACTCATCCACGTTGCCCGGCTGACGCAGCTCCGGGAATTGAACCTCCGCCGGCCGCGGGGGCCGGACGGCCCAACACCGATCACCGACAAGGGCTTGGCCGAGTTGCGGCCGCTCAAAGAGCTGCGCTCGTTGGACCTTGTCGGCACCGACGTAACCGATGCCGGGCTGCAAGCGCTGGCCAGTTTTCCCCAACTCGAATCGCTTTCGCTCAGCGACCTTCATATTGGCGACGAGGGAATGATCCACGTCGCGGGCTGCCGCAACCTGCGAGCTTTGTCCCTGCTCTACACGCTGGTGGGTGACGCCGGGCTTGCACGGCTGGCGGACCTCAAGGAACTCCGGCAACTCAGTCTCAGCAGCCGGTTCGTGACCGACGCCGGCATCGCTGCGATTAAAACGCTCCCGCGACTGGAGCATCTGGAGTTGCGCGCGTCCAGGCTCACGGACAAGGCGCTCGGGCACGTCGCCGCCATCAAGAGCCTCACGAGCCTCGAACTTTTCGGAAGCGGAGAACCGGGCGTCCAATTGGGAGACCTGTTCACCCACGCAGGACTGGCCAGACTGAAGGATCTTGCCCAATTGCGCGTGCTCAGCCTGGTGAACCTCAAGATCACGGCGGCCGGGGTCGTGGCGCTCTGCGAGATGCGACAGTTAAGCCACTTGGACTTCCTTATGTCGGACATCACGGAAGAGCAAGCCACACAGATTCGCCAGTCGCTGCCCAAGGCTCACGTGGGCGTAGTCACGGGAGGCAAGTATGTTCCCTAAGTCCACTGTTGTGACGCATGCGGCCGCGCTTTTGCGGCCCGCGCGCACGTTTCTCCCCGGCCAACCCATTCCTCTCGAACCGGAGACCTCTCATGCGATGTAATTTCACTCTCGCTTTTGCTTCGCTGCTCATGGTTCTCGCTACCGCTCCTTCGTGCGACGCAGAGGAACCCCAGAGTCTCATGGCAATGATTGCCGAGTGGCAATACCCTGATTCACGAATCAACGGCGCGACGATGGCCGACGCCGCGACGATGAATCGCAACGGCGAGCGAACCGTGCCGTCGATTCTGTGCAAGACCGTGATGACCACGAAAGACCCGATGGCCAAGGTAATCAAGTACTACGAAACCAAGCTGAAGCAGGATCCCAAGTCCGAAACTGCGAAACCGGGCGACAAGTCCGCAACTGATTCCGGTCGATCCGTCATGTTCCACGACGATTCCCAGAACCGGCCCCTGGCAATCCACATCATTGTCGTGAACACGGATAAATCGTCGACGACGCTTGTAATCAGTCGCGGGGAGACGGAATCCGAGACCCATATCGCGTGGACACGTTACTTGCGCTTCATCCATGTCGCGCAGGGAGACGACAAAACCATGTCGAAAGACCTCAGCAAGATTCAGCCGCCGGGTGGAGTGCCACTGCCGATTGTTGCCGGGTCAAAGCCGGAAACGCCGGCCGAGTATCAGCGTCATCGCGAGAATCTCGCCATGATGAAGGAGGTCCTGGCCGGGCCGGAACCCGACGAGAAGAAGCTCGATCGCCTGGCGGAGGCGATGCGCCGGGAGCCGAATGCCGACCATCGCCGCGACCTTCTGGCTTTGGCTGCCGGGCGGCCGGCAGCGGCGCAGCAGTCGTTCTTGATCGGCGTGCTGCAATCGGACGCGGACTGCACAGTTCGTTCCCAGGCAGCCAAGATGTTGGGCCGGTCCGGCTCGGAGGCGGCGATTGCCCCTTTGGCCAACGCGGCCGCTTCGGACGCGGTTACTGTCGGGGGGGTGGGGAGTTGTCTACAGTTCCAAGGCACTGCCCGGCGGTCCGCAATCTTCGCGCTCGCCGAGTTGGGACGCCGACTGCCGAACTCTCGCAGGGCTATAGAGGCTGAAATCCGCAAACTGCCCGAAGCCAACGACGGCGACAAGGGACTGGTCAACGAGCACTTGGGCGACGCCCGGCGATGGGCTTTGTACCAACTGACCGAGGATCGCACACTCTTGGCGCCGGACTTGGAAAAGTTGAAGAGCACGGATGCCAAGACCCGCTCTGACGGCGTGGTGGCGTTTCGCTTCCTCAATCTCACGAAGGCCCCCCGCGAATTGGTCGAGTTGGCGCGGGACCCCTCCCCGGCTGTGCGCAATTGGGTCGTGTGCGTCCTGGGCGAGATCGGCGATGCGAAGACAGTTCCGCTGCTCATGGCGCTGGCCAAGGAGATCAGTATGGACCGCGGGACACGGTGCGGCGCCATCGAGGCGCTCGGGCGAATGCGGGCAACCGATGCGCAATCCCTGATGGAAGCGCTTCTGTCCGATGACAGCTTGAAGACAAACGCGGCCATCGCCCTTTCCCAGATCACCGGGAAAAGGCACCCTTTGGTCCCCGAGGGATACGGTGGACCGGACTGGCCGGACAATCAGGTGAAATGACGTCTCAGTGAAAGGGACCGAATCATGACAAAAAGGAGACTTGCAATGCACGCACGAGGGTTTTGTTTGCCATTGATGGTGTTCGCCGCCATTGTCTTGGCTGCCAATCTTGCTTGGGCCGAGGGCCTCGTACTTGGCGAAACGAAAGAGCAACTCAAGTGGTATTATCACGCGATCCCGCTTGCCAAATACATCACGAGGGGGCCCGTCACGCTTCGGCCCGCGGCTTCCGCCGGGCAACCGCCGCAACCCGCCGGCCCCGCCGCGGTGAAGCCCGAGGCCGATGCGGGCCCCGCCCCGCCCGCTTCTGCCGAGCGACATAAAGACGGGAAGACGTCCACGGGCGGCACTCTCACAGTCACAAGCACCGCCACGGTAAGTGGTTCGGCCGCGGCCGCCGACGACATCGATATCGCACTGCCCTTCTACAGGCTGCGGTTGCTTATGCAACCGTTGGTCCTCAAGGAACTGAATCTGGCGGCGGAACAGAAGCAGAAACTCCGCGCGATCGCAAAGAAGTACTACGCCGACCAGCAAAAGTTCTACGAGGAGGCAATCAACGTCAAGAAGCTGTCCGAGGACAAGTTGGCCCCGGCCCGCGCCCAATGGTATCGCCGGGAGCACAAGGAAATCGAGGGCGAGGTTGAGAAGACCCTCACGTGCGGGCAAGTGCAGTCGCTCCGGGAGCTGACGTTCCGCGAACTTGTTTCCCAACGCGTTTGGGAACCCAAGCTATTGGGGAACCTCGGTCTCTCCAAGGAGCAGAAGGAGCGTATCCTCGCGCTCGATCAGGAGATGGGCGGTTGGTATCGCAAGGCCGATGAGGCGAGCATCGACACGATGCTGAGCGTCTTGAACCCTCAACAACGCGCGCGACTCCGCGAGGAAGCCCTCGGCCCTCTTGGGCCACAAGACCATTTGTCCTCGATTCATATCCAGCGAGAGGCGGCCCTGGTACGGGTCTACTCCCTCTGGCCTTATCCCGACTTCACCGAACCGCGGGTCCGCAAGGAGTTCGGCCTCAGCGCAACTCAAGAGCAGCAAGTGCGCGAAATCCTCGGCGGAAGCGAGCGCCTGGCCGACGGGCTCGCCCGCGAGGTGGAAAAGCTGCCCCACCAGGAGCGGAAAAAGCTTCTGACAGATGCCTTGAAGGGGACTGTTTTCGCCTCTGGCATCGGTGGCGGGGCCTCGCCCGAGCAAGTTGCAAAGTTCTGGGACGATCTCGTTCGCGAGCGGAGGAAGCAGCGGGCCGGGTTCGCGGAGCAGCCCATGATGAAACCCAGCATCGCGCTCCGCAGGCGATTTGAAGCGGTGCTCACGCCGAAGCAGATCGCCTTGTACCACGACCTCGCCTTTCGCAATTTCGCCGCGGCCGCAATTATGGACGCGGTTTTGTTGAGGATGATCGGCGCCAGCGAGGGGCAAGCGGCCGAACTCGAGCGGGCCAGCCGCGATCTCGGCGGCAAGACCCTCCAGTTCCAACGCGAGATGGGCGGAAAGCTGCTCGGCGTCCTTACCCCGGCCCAGCAGGAGGCGCTGCGAGCGGATGTCGAAGCGGAAGTCAGGCGAATCGAATCGCTCAGCGGCGAGGGCCCGCTGACCAAAACCGGCACCGGAACGCTCATCCTCAACGACGCGGAGCCAACCGGGCACCGGGAAGTTGCCGTCACGAACACCGTTCCTTTGGAACTGGGATCATCGATCCCATTGGCGGTCCAGTCGCCTGGCGTTGCATGGAAAGGGAATACGTATCACCTGGTGAATCTCGGCTCGGTTAGGTTTGACCTGGACCAGAGCGACTGCCTCAAGGCCGACATTCAAGCCGGACTGACGAGTTTCGACAACGTCGATTACGATATCAGCGGCGCTGTGTTTGATGCGGCGGGACAAATGTTGGGGAGCGCACGCGCGCAGTGCAAAGTGGAGCGGCTGTGGCTCGGAGGGGTTAAACGCACCGGGCGAACCATCAGGTTGGACTTTGGGGTATCCTTGGATTACAGGCGCGCCGCGGCGTTTGTGGTCAGCGTCAGTAACCGCAAAGTATTGACCCCGGACGATTGGCAGAAGTAAGGCAGAGTTGAGGCCGATTCACAACGTATATGAGGTTCCGTCTATGGCAGCGATTTCTTCCTCGATCATCGTATTAGCTGGAACCATTGCGATCGGAGCAAGCATGATTACCGCGAGCAAGAAGATCGACGTTCCAGCCGCGGGACCTTCAGGATCTCCGCGAAACGCGCGATCGAAAGAGGCGCGGGACCTGAAAGATGGGGCCATTGACGTACCGCCTGACGGGCTGAAAACGGTCCAGCCGCAGACTCCGGCGGAAGAGCCGGCGGCGGCGAAACGTGCCGACGCCCGCGCTCGGATGCGACGAGACGAGGAGCTGTATACGCGCCAACAGCTTCGGGAGATCGACGCACTGTACCAAGTGGTCCAGCGGGAATCGCAAACCGAAGCCGCCAGGAAAAGCCTGCAAACTCTGGTCGAAAAGTATCCGCAGGCCAATCGGACAGGCTGCGCGCTGTTGAGCCTGGGCCAGATGCGCCGCGATGAAGAGCACATCGCGTACCTCCAGCAGGCGATCGCGGATCACAGCGACTGCTTCTACGGCGACGGTGTGCAGGTCGGGGCCTACGCCAGGTTCCTCCTGGGCCGCGTCTATTTCGAGGGCGCCGACCTGGACAAGGCGAAAACGCTGTTCGACGAGGTCCGCAGCAATTACACCGACGCGGTTGATCATGAAGGCCGCAGCCTGCTGACGCAGTTGCCCTCCGGCAAGCCTCCTTCCATCAATATCGCCGCGACCAATCAAATGGCTCGCCGATCGCGAGTTCATTTGGCGATAGGACTGGGGGTTGCGGTTTTCCTCGTGGGCGTCGTCTTGGGACTCTTGGGCCGTAGATCTGGGCTCGGGCAAATGGCTGATCCGAGCGGGATGGCACAGTCGTATATCCCGGCGTGGCAGGAAGTGGAATCGAACGTGTATTGCCCACGGCTCCGGGCCTCTGCAGTGATGGGCATAGTTCTTGTGTTAGTAGCCGTGGGTTTCGTGACTATTGGCGCCATTTCCGGTATGCCATTGTGGTTTCCGATGACATTCACGGTAGCATTCGCTTTGTTCGGGGGTGTCTCCTTCGCATCGGCCACCGCGAGCATTATTTCGCCAGCCCACGTTCGTCATGCGGCTCCCGACGTGCTGCCGGACGTTCCCCAAGGGCCGGTCGTTCGTGAAGGCTCGGAGGTGCATGCCCGTCTCACGCACGAGCTGTGGGAGGACGCTCAGGGATGGCAGTTTCGTCCGGCGGCCCGTCTCTGGCGCGGCGACAGGGGTGGTGTGCTGAGTTTTGGGATTTCTTTCATGGTGCTTTTCGCCGGGCTGGCGGCCTGGGCGTTCCATAGGCAACTGAATTCGTGGCTCGCCTCGGTGATCTTGGGGACCGTTGTCACGGCGGTCTGCGGTGGAACCGCCTTCGCGGCGCTTTACTTTCGCCTGCGGGCCGGCTATCGCGAGCTTTCCCGGCTGAGCATTCCACGCAATGGGGACGACATCGAGCTGGATTCACCCGAGGAACCTGACTGGGAAAAAGCAGGTTTGGCCGAAGGAATAGAATGGATCTTCCTTGGAGGAACCAAGCGACACCGATCGACCATTCCCCGTGCGCTGGTCGTGGCGGTGCAACTCTGTCCGTGGAAAATTGTCATCCAAGGTCCACGAGCGAAGTGGTGCGGTTGGGCGGTCCAGGGCTTGCTTGTTCTGGCGTCCCCGCAGGAGGCGGCGTACCATCGGGTGCCCCTCTTGCTGACCTTGGATTTCGTCGGTGCGGCCCGACTCATGCGGAGACTTGCCAACACCCTGAACGTTCCCTACCTATTCTGCGCCGATGCCGAAGAGTGGAAAGCTGAAGAGATACGTGCAAAGCAACGTCCTCCGTTGAAAGTTGGTGGATTTGGGGCTTAAAGGCAGGAAAGGGACTCAAGATGTATGAGTCGCAATCGCCTGCGCCTCCGATGCCACCAGGTTGGGAGGAGAAGTAGGCGGGAAGGCGAAGTATAATTGAACGCTATCAGGTAGAAGCTAATGGCAACTGCTAATCGCCGCACGTCTGGAAAAGGCTTTGGTTGGCTGTGGGTCCTATTCGCCCTGCTGTTTGCCGCCGTAGGTGTTGGCATTGGCGTGTGGCTGCTCAGCATCGTCCATGCCTATTTCAACATGCAGGCATGGGAAGAGACGCCCGCCAAAATTGTTCATGCGGACCGGAAATGCGTCCGCTCCGGCTCAAAGCGAGCTGTCTATGAGACGAACGTCGAGTACCAGTACCGCTACCAGGGGCAGGATTATACGGGCAACCGCTTCAGTTTGGGTGACGATGAATTATTCGACAGGAACCCGAACTTGCTTGGCGAGTTGCGCAAGTATCCGAGATCCGGCCACTGGTTCCGCTGCTATGTCAATCCCAAGCAACCTGCGGAGGCGATTCTCTATCGCGACTTGCCGTGGCACGGTCTTATTACTCCGGCCGGGGCAGCGCTCTTGTTCGGCGGATTCGGATTCAGCGCGCTGACCTATCTGATGCTCGCCCGTCGCCGTGGGCGAAAAGAAGAAGTCCTTGCCCGGGCCCACCCCGAGGAACCGTGGCTGTGGACGGAAGATTGGGCCAGCGGCCGAATTCACAGCTCCGCCGCGAGTTTCTGGGGTCCGCTATTCATGGCCGTATTCTGGAACTCATTTTGCGCTGTGCTCTGGTGCGCTTTTCTGTGCAACAGAACAGGCCGCGCGGATGAGCAGGTGATCTGGTGGTTCGCGATACCCTTGACGATCGCCGGGCTGTGGATGATCGCTTGGGCAGTCGCCGCCGTGATGCGATGGCACAAGTACGGCCGATCCGTCTTCCAGATGGCCTCCGTGCCGGGGGTGGTCGGCGGCCAACTTGCCGGCGTGATCCGCATCCCGGTCAAGATCGAGCCGGAGCACGCCTTTCGCGTCAGGCTGAACTGCATCGATTGTGAGAGCCGCCGACATTCCCACGGCTTCTTGCGGATCATCGTCTGGCAGGATGAAGAAGTCGTCACCTACGATCTGCTGCAAGGCGACGCCGGCCATTCGGCCATTCCCGTCTTGTTTCGGATTCCTTACGAGTGCCGCCAAACCGATGACGGCGACCCGCACAGCCTGATATTTTGGAATCTCGAAGTAAGTGCGCGGGCGGCGGGTCTCGACTACCGGGCCGAGTTCACAGTGCCCGTGTTCAAGACGCCCCAGAGCGATCCGCATTTCGCGATCGACCGCGATCTGGTCGCCAAGTACACGGCTGCCGAAGGGCCCGAGTGCGACCTGCTTGATGCCGGCGTGAGGAAAACGACATCTCTTACGGGCGAGGGCTGCCGTTTCGTCTTCCCGATGGCCCGCTGCCCGCTCTTTGCCACGACTATGACCCTGATAAGCCTGGCTCTTTCCGACGTTCCGTTCTTTCTGTGGTACTTGGATGCGGGCCTGGTGGTTACGATCGTGTTCGGCACGGTTTTCGGGCTGGCGGGAATGCTGCTGTCGATCGGCGCGGCAAACCTTTGGTTCTATCGCAGCGTCGTCGACGTATCTTCTCGTGGCTTGACCGTCACCGGCGGACTCTTCGGCTGCGGCTCGCCCCAATGGATTGCGGTCGCGGACATCGCCAGGATCGAAATGGTGAGCAACGCGAGCACGGACAAGCTGATGTACTTCGACCTGATCGTCGTTTGCCGTGGCGGGAAGCGGGTCACAGCCTGTAAGTGGTTGCCCGGCCATCGGCTGGCGGTTTCCATCGCCCGACAGATTGAGCAGGCGCTGGGCAAGCAGGACATTCCCATCGACGCCTGAGACGATTTCCCTGCAATGTCTCCGATAGGAACTCCCAACCAAGCACTTCATTAAAGGATGAGAGGCGATCTGCGGAAAATCGCCCGTTGGCCGGTGCTAATACTGTAGGGCCGCGCGCGGCGCGAGAGGAATCGGATGGCTGGCGTCAGTCCGGAAACTCTTCGACGACTCCTGGATGAGCATACGGCCGCCCTGGTCCTCTACGCGCGGCAGTGGTGCCGTGCGCCGGAGGACATCGTTCAGGACGTGTTCCTGATGCTCATGCGGGAGCCGGCGGCGCCGGCCAACCCGGTCGGATGGCTCTATCGGGCGGTGCGCAACAAGGCGATCAATGCCGCCCGGTCGAGCCGCCGCCGGGCCCGGCACGAGGCGATGGCCGCCTGCCGCGGCGAGCCCTGGCTGGCGGCCTCGCCGTCCGACCGCCTGGATGCCGTGGCGGCCGCCGAGGCCCTGGCGGAGCTGCCCATCGAGCAACGAGAAGTGATCGTGGCCCGGCTGTGGGGCTCGCTGTCGCTGGAGGAGATCGCGAAACTGGCCGGCACCTCGGTCAGCACCGCCTATCGCCGCTACCAGCAGGGGATCGCCGCCCTGCGAAAAAAGTTGGAGGGGATATGTCCGAACAAGAAAACCCGATCGCCGACCTGACCGCTTTCGAGACCGCCCTGGCCTCGCTCGCGCCGCGGGTCGAGGGATTCGACCGCGAAGGGTTGATCTTCCTGGCGGGCCGGGCGTCAGTGCTCCGGAAGCAGCGCGACGGGCGATCGCTCGGGGCCCGCTGGGGATGGCCGGCCGCGTTCTCGGCAATGACCGCGGTTGCCGCTTCGCTCCTGGTGATGCTCTGCGTCCGCGCCGGGCCAACGGTCGTAATCCGCAGCGCGGAGCCGGGGGCTGCGGTCCAGGGCATCGCCGGGAACCAGCCCACGGACCTGCCGTTGGCCCCCGATCAGCCAATCGCGGCCGAAAAGGGGGATGACCGCGGGCCGGGGAGGACCGATTTGGCGTCCGCAGATTCTTATGCGGGATTGCGCCAGCGAATGCTGCTCCAGGGGGACGAAAGCTGTTGGCCGCGACCGCCCGCGTCCAGCGTCACGACGACCGTTGCGGAAGGTCCCCTGCCGTACCACGTGCTGCTCGACCGCTTGCTGAAGAAACAACCCTTCGATATTTCGGAATCTGGCGAATCGACCAATTGAGGAACGATGCGATGAAGACTTATTGTGCAGTTCTTGTCGTCGTGGCGGCCGCGATTCTGCCGCCGCCGGTTCTCGGGCAGAAGACCGAGGAAGCGGAGAAGGTCGTCAAGCTCACGCTGCACCCCATGGCGGAGCCGCGGCCGGCCTTGAAGTACCAGTTGTTGCCGCCGTTTCTGGACCGCAGGCCGGGCAACGCGGCCGTGGCGTGGAACGGGATCCTCGCCGAGCAGACGCCGTTCTTCAACGAGTTGTACAAGGAGGGCGGCCCGTGGGAGAAGATTGACCAGTGGATGAAGCTCCCGCTGGGCGACCCGCGGGAAAAGGAGTTTCGCGCGAAGGAACCCGTGGTGGCCCAGACCGCCGTCGCTCTCTACCGCCGGATGGCCTACGCGGCGCGGTTCGAGTCGTGCGACTGGCAACTGCCCTTTCGCGAAGGCAATCCGCTGACGATTCCGCTCCCCGAAGTCCAGCAGAGTCGCACCTTCGGGCGGCTGCTGTCGGCCAAGGCCCGCCTGGAAACCGCCGAAGGCAAATACGGTCGGGCCGTCGAGACGATCCAGACGGGTTTCGCCCTGGCGCGGGACGTCGCAAAGGGCCAGACGCTCGTCAACGCCCTTGTGGGGGTCGCGATTGCGTCGCTAATGACGCCCCAGATCGAGCAATTCATCCAGCAGCCCGATGCGCCGAACCTTTACTGGGCGCTCGCGACGCTTCCGCGGCCGTTGGTCGATTTCCGGCCCGCTTTTGAGGTGGAAAGCAGCTTTCTGTACCTCCAGTTTCTCGATCTCACGGATCTGGACAAGAAGGACTTGGTTCCCGAGCAATGGTCCAGGCTCCTTGAGAACACCGTCAAGGAACTGAGCAAACTGGAGGAGACGTTCGCCGGCCGCTTGGGGTCGGAAGAGAGTAAGCGATCCGGGCTCAAGCTGTCGGCCGCCGCGATGGCCGTCCAGGGTTATCCGGTGGCAAAGCAGTATCTCGTTGAGCATGGCCGCGCGGCTGCGGAAGTCGAGGCCATGCCCGTGGCCAAAGTCATCCTCCTGTACAGCGTGGAGCTCTATCAGGGGCTTTCCGACGAGCAGTACAAGCTGACGTTCCTGCCCTATGCCGAGGGCGAGAGATGGTATGCTCAGGCCGACCGGATGCTCAAGCAGGCTGCCGCTGGTCGCCGCGAGATCATCCCTCTTACCCTGTTATTACCGCTCATCAGTGCGGCAAAGCACGCGGAGACGCGGATGGAGTGGACGATCGCACGTTTAAGGATCTTCGAGGCCCTGCGGATCTACGCGGCCGCCCACGACGGCAGGCTCCCCGACCGGCTCGACGACGTCGGCGAAGTGCCCATTCCACGAAATCCCTTTGACGACAAGCCTTTCAACTACCGTCGCGAGGGGAACCGCGCGGTGTTGACGAGCGAGCACGGCCCGCGGGGTCTGCCATGGACTTATGAAATCACCATGCTTCCGAAAGGGGACAAACCATGATCGCGTCCGATGCTTTGCGAACCTCGACCTTCGTTCTCCTCCTGCTCGCTCCGTGGGCGCCGGCCCGCGCCGCCGAGACATTCGATGCCACGGCCGCCGCCCGGGTCGTGACGCCCTTCGTTGACAAGGAAACGATTGCGGTCGTTCACGCCGATCTCGCGCGCGTGTCGGTCGCGCCGGTCGTGGCGATGCTCAGCCGCTTCATGCCGGATGCGGCCGACGATCTCTCCCGGAGCGCGAAAGAAGCTAACGAACGTCTAGGCGCACTCCGCCGCGATCACGTCACCGATGTCTATCTGGTCGTCTCGCTCGGGGGCAAGAGCATGATTCCGCGGACGCTCGTGGTGTTGGCGCCCGGCGAGCCCAAGAGGAATCTAGAGGCGTTGCGCTCGGCGCTGAATCTCCCTTGGACGGTTGGCTTACAGGTGGCCCCGGCGGCCCCGCCGACGGACCGCCCGCTCGATCGGCCCGAGTTGGCCGAGTCGCTCGCTGCGGCCGGGGACGCCGCAGTCCAAGTCGTGCTCATTCCCCCGGCCTCCACCCGCCGGGTGATCGAGGAACTCGTGCCGCAGTTACCCGGGCAGATTGGTGGCGGATCGAGCACCGTGCTGACCCGCGGCGTCTCCTGGGCGGCGGTGGCGATCGACCTGTCGCCCCAGTTGGCCGTACGGCTGACGATCAAGTCGCAAGACGCCCCGGCCGCCGAGGCCCTGCGGGCGAAATGGATCGACGCGCTGAAACGGGCAGGACAAGAGAAGGAAGTCCGGCAAACGCTGCCCGACTTCGACCAATTGGCCGCCCTCCTGACCCCGAAGGTCTCGGGCGATCGTTTGGTCCTTGATCTGGATGAGAAGAACCCGGCGGTCGCCAGACTGTTGACTGCCACCGCGGCCGCCATCGAGCGGGCCCGTGACCCGGCCAAGCGGTCACAATCGATGAACAATCTCAAGCAGATCGCCCTGTGCATGCACAACTACCATGATTCCTTCAAGCACTTCCCACCGCCCGCCAGCCATGGCCCGGGCGGCAAGCCGCTCTTGAGTTGGCGGGTGGCGATCCTGCCGTGCTTTGGCGAGCAGGAGCACCAGCTTTACAAGCAGTTCCACCTCGACGAGGCCTGGGACGGGCCGCACAACAAGGCCCTGATCGAGAAGATGCCGGCGGTGTTCCGCTCGCCCAAGTCGAAGGCCGCCAAGGGCCGCACGAACTACGTCGTGCCGATCGGCGGCGGCGCGCTCTACTCCTCGCCGAAGGACGAGCCGCAGTTCAAGGATATCACGGACGGCACGTCCAATACCATCATGACCGTTGAAGTGGACGACCGGCACGCCGTCATCTGGACCAGGCCGGACGACCTCGTGTTCGATCCCCAGGATCCGAAGAA
>JBEKCP010000099.1:0-12421 GCA_050014815.1 Thermoguttaceae bacterium
AAAGCCCGACGCAATAGGGTGGGTCGAGCTCTGCGAGCCCCACCAATAGCCGCCGATGGTGGGGCTCGCCGACCGTGCTCCGCACGGTGCCCGTCGACCCACCCTACCATTCGGGCCTCCGCATGGAACTCGAGCAGGCCGACATCGCGCCGGACGAGTCGACGAACCTCTTGGACTTCTGCCGCGAACAGAGCCAGAAGGCCCAGCAACAGTTCGACGACAATCCGAACCAGGCCCGCCAGCAACAGCTCGCTACGGTGCACACGCAACTCCAATGGCTGGAGAAGTTCGCCACGGAATACGCCCATCCCGAGCAGGTCGGACTCAGCACGACGGCGTGACCGGATGTCTATTTGTCGCGTAGCGACGCGATGACGGTAGCGGCGGGTTTTAACCCGCCGTCACCGTCACACCTTATGCACTCGTCGCGTAGCGACGATTGAAACATCAGGCATCGCTACGCGACGCAATTTTTCACCGCGCTCCTGGGCCCGTGGGTTGAAACCCACGGATACCATCATAACGTCGCTACGCGACGCAGAGCAAAGTGGGACATTGCAGGATGAGTCGCCCCACTATCGCGACGGCCTCAAGAAGAGTTGCCGGGCGGAGCCGACGGTCTCGTAGGTCCGGCCGGCGATGTTGTTGCGGTCGTTCTCGACGGCGATCCTCGCCAACTCCTGACCGCAGGGGGTCGGATACACGCCCGTGATGCACGCCTGGCAGAGGTTTCCGGCGTCCAGACGGATCGCGCGGGCGACCGCCTCGACCGGCAGATAGCGGAGCGAGTCGGCCCCGAGCTTCGCCGCCATCTTGGCCTCGGCCTCCTCCGTGAGCGGACCGCCGTGGAGGAACTGCGGCGCAAACAACTCGTTGATCGTCGACATGTCGATGCCGTAGAAACACGGGGAGATGATGGGCGGGCAGGCCACCCGCACGTGGATCTCCCGCGGCTGGCCGATCTGGCGCACCCGCTCCAGCAGGACCTTGAGCGTGGTGGCGCGGACGATCGAGTCCTCGACCAGCAGCACCCGCTTGCCTTCGAGCACTTCGTGCAACGGCGTGTACTTTGTTTCGGCCTTGCGCTTGCGGTCGCCGCTGCCCTCGATGAACGTCCGGCCGCTGTAGCGGTTGCGGATGAGCCCCTCGACGCTCGGAATCTTCAGGGCGTAGGCCATGGCGTCGGCGGCGGCCTTGCTCGTGTCGGGCACCGGCACCACGACCGTATCCTCGTCGATGGCCACGGTCTCCAGCCGGGCCAACTCCTCGCCCAGGGCCTTGCGCACGAGGTAAACGCTCCGGGCGTCCAGCGTGCTGGCGACGTTGGAGAAATAGATCCACTCGAAGAAGCAGTGCGCCCGGCGGGGGCTCGTGGCAAACGTCTGGATCTCCAGGCGGTTGTCGCTGATGACGATCGCCTGGCCCGGCGGCACCGACTTGATGCTCTCCGGCGCAAAGCCGATGTTCAGCAGGGCCACGCTCTCGCTGGCCGCGGCGAACAGCGGCCCCTCGACCGCGTAGCACAGCGGCTTGATCCCCAGGGGATCGCGGGCGACCACCATGTCGCCCAGCGCGTCGAGGAACACGAGGCTGTAGGCCCCGTCGAACCGGTCGGCCATCGCCCGGAACACCTCCACCAGCGGCGGCCGGCGATCGACCGACAGGGCCATGGAGAGCTGGTGCATGAAGACCTCGGTGTCGGTCTTCCGCGCCAGGTGGGTGTCGTCGTCGCGGAGCAGCTCCTCCCTCAGCGCCGAGTAGTTGGCCAACTGCCCGTTGAAGGCGAAACTGAACCACTTGTGCTTCTTGATATGGGGGCGCTCGAAGGGCTGGGCGTAGCTGCGGTCCTCGGCGCCGCAGGTGGCGTAGCGGACATGGCCGATGGCCGCCCGCCCGTCGTATTCATTGATCAGGCCCTCGTACTCCGCGCGGTGGTTCATCCGGAAGACTTCGCAGACCGTGCCCACGTCCTTGTGGGTATCGATGAGCTGGCTCCGGTTGGCGTTGAAGGTCGTCATGCCCGCCGCCAATTGCCCCCGGTTCTGGATGTCCAGGAGCATCCGGGGCATCAGCCGGGAAGCGGCCTGGGGGCCGTGCTCGGCACACAACGGACTCACCCCCCGGCCGGCCAGGTGATAAATGGCCGCCACGCCGCATTCATCACGTATTTCGCTCATGCGATCATTCTAAGGCATATCGGGCTTTTCCTCAACCGGCCGCCTTGGGGGGCCGGCCGCCCCATGTAGCCCGCACACTCCGTGTGCGGCAGTCCGGCACACGGAGTGTGCCGGCTACATGCGAGGGCGCCTTTCGATCCGGCGGAAAACGGTGTATGCTGGGGACCGGCCGAGGAACAACCTCCGGATTTCACCCTATTTCCCTGCCGGTCCCAGGTCCCATGACCGACTTATTGCGACAGGAAATCGCGGCCACGGCCACGAGCATCGTCGTGAAGGTCGGCACGAACGTGCTGACCCGCGATGACGGACAGCTCGACCACGACCGGATTGCCCAGCTTGCCGCCCAGCTCCACCAGGTCCTCCAGGCGGACCGCAAGGTGGTGCTGGTCAGCTCGGGGGCGGTGGGGGCCGGAATGGGCCGGCTGGGACTCACCCGCCGCCCCACCGACCTGGCCCACTTGCAGGCCGTTGCCGCCATCGGACAGAGCCTCCTGGTCGAGGCTTACGAGCGGGCCCTCTCGGGATACGGCCATCACGCGGCCCAGGTCCTCCTGACCGCCGAGGACCTCGAACACCGCATGCGGTACCTCAACGCCCGAAATACCCTGCTCAAGCTCCTGGAACTCGGCGCCATCCCCATCATCAATGAGAACGACACGGTCGCCGTCGAGGAGCTCCAGAACACCTTCGGCGACAATGACCGGCTGGCCGCCATTGTGACCAACTTGATCCGGGCCCCCCTATTGGTGCTGCTCTCCGACGTGGAAGGCCTGCTGGACGGCGACCCTTCGATGCCCCAGACGCGGGTGATCCCAACGGTCCAACGGTTGGACGCATCGGTTTACGACCTGATCCATGACCACCCAGGCGGGCGGGGAAGGGGGGGCATGGCCAGCAAGCTCGAAGCCGCCCGGTTGGCCACTGCCGCCGGCGAAAGCGTCATTATCGCCGGGGGCCGCGTCCCCGATATCCTGGCCAAGATCATAGCCGGCGAGCCGGTCGGTACCCTCTTCCTCGCCCAGGGTCAGACCGTCGCCGCTCGGAAACGATGGATCGGCTTCACGGTGAAGCCCCGGGGCCGGCTCGTACTGGACGCCGGGGCCCGGCAGGCGGTCCAATCCCGGGGCCGAAGCCTCCTGGCGGCCGGTATCGTCGAGGTCGATGGGAAGTTCGCCAAGGGCGACGTGGTGGCCCTACGGGGCACGGACGGCGTCGAGTTCGCCCGCGGACTGACCAACTACGCCCACGAAGACCTCCAGAAGATCAAAGGCCTTCGGACCGACCAAATCGCCGCGATCCTGGGGCACTGCCCCTACGAAGAGGTGATCCACCGCGACAACATGGTGGTGACGGCCCCCACCCAATAAACCGAAGCGGGCCCCTTGACAATATACGCGCGTATATTGTACTATTGTCCATACAGTCCACAAACCCGCGACCGCCGGTCGCGGCTTTGTGAAACGACAACATCAACCCCGAGACCCCTATGGAACCCTTCGACAACATGACCGAGCGGCAGCAGAAGGTGTACGAATTCATCCGCACGAAGATCCGCAGCCGGGGCTACGGACCGACGGTGCGGGAGATCGGAGCGCAGTTCGACATCCATTCGCCCAACGGGGTCGTCTGCCACCTGAAGGCCCTCCAGAAGAAAGGCCTGATCCACCGCGAGCCGAACATGTCCCGGGCGATCCAACTGGCCGCCGAGCCCATCCAGGACCGCAGCCTGCCGCTGGCCGGGCAGATCGCCGCCGGCGTGCTGCACGAGGCGGTCGAGCAGAACGAGCGGGTCGATTTCGCCGGGATGTTCGATCCGAACGACCGCGAGCTGTTCGTCTTGGAGGTCCGCGGCGACTCGATGATCGAGGACCAGATTGCCGACGGGGACTTCGTCGTGGTCCACCGCCAGAAGACGGCCCGCAAGGGCCAGATCGTCGTGGCCATCACCGACGAGGGCGAGGCGACGCTCAAGCGGTGGTTCCCGGAGAAGAACCGCATCCGCCTGGAGCCGGCCAACGCCACGATGAAGCCCATCTACGTGCGGGACGCCCGCGTGCTGGGCGTCGTGGTCGGCGTCGTGCGGAAGGTGAAATAGAAGTGCCGATGAAGGTGGATCAAGTCAAGGCGAATGGAATTCACTACACGCCGCCCGGGCTTGCCAAGTTTTTGGCGGAGGCTGTGGTGGAGCGCCTTGCAGGCGGCGGGAGACTTCTTGAGATTCTTGATCCCGCCTGCGGCGACGGAGCGCTCTTGTTCGCGTTCTCCCAAGCTGTGCCGTCCCGCCTGCGCAAACAGGTTGTCCTGTGTGGGTATGAGACGGACCCGGACGCGTTGCGGCGGACTGCCACGTTGCTTGCGAGCGCCGGAGCCGCCGATGTCCTTCTCGAACAGCGGGATTTCCTGGCGATTGAGGGGATCGACGTTGACCGCCGGCGAGGGCAACGCTCCATGCTCGACGATTTCGAGCCGGCGGCCTTGAGGCAGTTCGATGCGGTGATTGCCAATCCACCTTACGTGAGAACCCAGGTCCTCGGAGCAGCTGCATCGCAGCAATTGGCAAGGCGGTTCCGATTGACCGGCCGTGTCGATCTCTACCATGCTTTCACAAGGGCGATGGCAAATGTGCTGAAACCCGGCGGTGTCCTCGGCCTGCTCACGTCCAATCGCTTCCTGACCGTTAAGTCCGGTGCGTCACTTCGCCGCCTCCTGCGCACCGAGTTTGACCTTGAAGCGATCTTCGACCTTGGCGACACGAAGCTGTTCAATGCAGCGGTCCTGCCAGTCATCGTGGTCGCGAGGAAGCAGAGACCCTCTGACACCTCGTGCGTGTTTCATCGAGTCTACGAGTATCGGCCGGCCGGCGAAGCGGCTGCGCCGGCCCATGAATGTGCCGGCATTTTGGATGCTTTCAAAGACGGCAGGGTCAAGGGGCTAGTGCGTACCGGGAGGGGCACCTTCAAGATCGAACGAGGCGTCCTCGGCGCGACTGGTGATTCCGAGACATGGTCGCTGTCAACGTCTGATTACCAGGAGTGGCTGGATCGTGTTGAGACGCGGCGGGGCCATCTGTTCGATGACGTTGCGAACATTCGCGTCGGCGTTAAGACAACCGCTGATGAAGTGTTTATTCGAGACGATTGGGATTCCCTGCCCCGCGAGTTGCAGCCCGAGGCGGAACTACTCCGGCCGCTCATTACGCACATAGAGACCGAACGATGGATTCCAACCGCGCCGAAGCGGAAGGTGCTCTACACCCACACTGTCGAGGATGGCAAGCGCGTTCCCATCAAGCTGGACGACTACCCCAGAGCTGGAGCGTACTTGGAATCCCACAAAGAGCGGTTGTCCAGTCGCGCATACGTTATCGAGGCGGGCAGGAAATGGTATGAGATTTGGGTACCTCACAATCCAAACGACTGGCGCAGGTGGAAAATCGCGTCGCCTGACATTTCAGAAGTGCCGCGATTCTGTTTTGATCGAAGCGGCGCTGTCGTCAACGGCGATTGCTACTGGATGACCTTGCGCCAAGGGTTCGCGTCGGATTGGCTCTTACTGCTCTTGGCGGTCGCGAATTCCTCGTTTGTGACGCGATACTATGACATCGCCTTCCACAACAAACTCTACGCGGGCCGGCGTCGGTTCATGACGCAGTACGTTAAGAAGTTCCCGCTGCCGCGCCTGGAGCGGCGTGTTGCCCAGAAGATCATTCGGGTTGTGGGTGAACTTGTCGCCAACAGGATGCCCGACGAACATCGCGAGACGGAAATCGACGAGCTTGTGTGGGAGAGTTTCGGGCTAATCAAAGAAACCTGCGGGTAAGTGTATCTGTCGCTTCGCGTTCCGCACCTTCCCCTCGAACCTTCGGAAGAAGGTGAAGAAGGCGGCACCCGTTGTCAGAATAAGGTGGTCGAGCCTGACTCCCGCCGGAACGATGGTGCCGTAGAAGACCGCGTAACGAACATCACGGTGGTTAAACTGCGGCAGGCTGGCGACCCGCTCCATGCTGTCGGGAGAGACAAGGCCGAGGTCAATCGTGGGCGCGGTCTGCAATTTGACCTCAAGCAGTTGATCCGGAATGTCCGGGAATCGACCGCGGTCCGACCACGACCCCTTCAAACATTTGCAGACCGCTTTATGGAGCGCCGCGCCGCGATTTCGTTCCTGGTCGATGCCAGGATTGCGGATTGTCGATCCAACGAGGGTACGCAAGTGCTCGTACAACTCTCGAATGGGCAGCATCGGCGCCGACAGCGTCTTCGCAGCGTGGGTCGTGTCGGCGCTCGACACCAGGCGAGACTCATTGACCGGATCGTGACTCCTCGCCTGATACTTCGTCGTGAGGGTTCCTCTGCGATCGAGCTTGGCAATGACATCCCCCGTCACGACCTTTACTCGCGTGACAACCTGATTGTCATTCACGCGGATCAGGAGATACCGCCTTGACGATGACACGTCCTCGTTCCAGATTTCCAGATTGTTTGCCTTCTGCACGTACGTATCGCAATTCTGCCCAGGAAATCGCGGCTTGGTCTTGCGAAAGGACTTCGGCACGGGGTACCCAAGTGCCTCGCAAACGCTCGATTTCAGAACCTTCGACCGAGTGCGGATGGGATAGTTCAGATCGAGACCGATGAGGGCCTGATTCAGAATTCGCTGGAGCGTCAAGGTGTCGATGTACAGCTCCGGCCGGGTTTCAAGTGAATCGTAGATCGTTAGACCGGACGACGCAACGGCTTTCAGCACCTTCGTTGCCATTCCTAAACCCTTCTGTGTCAAGTTCGCGCCCCCGGGATCTTCTTGCCTTTCACCTAGCGTATCGCATAGCGCGCTCCCCTTTGCCCTGGTCGGGCAAATCTAAAGGAGGTGACGCATGAGAGCTTCTACGACACGGCAACAACGCCGGAAGTGGGCTGAGTACAAACCGCCGGTTCCCCCGATCCCAGGCTTCCCCCTCTCGCCACACGCCACCGGCTGTTGGTGCAAGATGATCGCGGGGAAGTTCCACTACTTCGGACGGTGGGCCAGGCGCGTCAACGGCAAGCTGGAGCGAATACCAGGCGATGGCTGGGAGGAGGCCCTCAAACTCTACAAGCTCCAAGCCGACGACCTGCACGCCGGGCGGACGCCCCGCAAGACCGGCGACGAGCTGACGATCATAAACCTGTGCAGCCGCTTCCTCGCCGCAAAGTTGCGACAGGTGGAGGCGGGCGAGATCGCGGCTCCGACCTTTACCGAGTACAACAAAACGACCGCCCGCCTGATGCGGGTCTTCGGCAAGACGCGGCTGATTGAGGACTTGGCGGCCGGCGATTTCGAGGTTCTCCGCGCCGACATGGCGAAGACCTTCGGGCCGGTCCGCCTGGGCAACGAGATTCAGCGAGTGCGAACCGTGTTCAAGTACGCCTACGAGAGTCATTTAACCGAGCAGGCGATGCGCTTCGGGCCGGCGTTCAAGAAGCCTTCGTCCTTGGTCATGCGGCGGCATCGCGCTGCCGGCGGTGAGAAGATGTTTGAGGCTGCCGAGTTGCGGCGCGTCCTCGACGCTCTGACGGGGAAGAAGGTTGAGACCGGCCGGACCGACGAGAAGACCGGCAAGCCGGAAACGGTCACGCTGAAAGCAAATCCGGTGTTGCGCGCGATGATTCTGCTAGGCGTCAACGCCGGGTTCGGAAATGCCGACTGTGCTTCGCTTCCCTTGTCGGCCCTCGACTTAGATCACGGCTGGGTGAGATTTCCGAGGCCAAAGACGGGAATCGAGCGGCGGTGTCCGTTGTGGCCAGAAACCGTGGAAGTGCTGCGGGCGGCAATCGCCCAGCGGCCCGAACCCAAACAGGCTGATGCGGCCGACTTGGTGTTCGTGACGACGCATGGCCGCCCGTGGCTTTCCCGCGGCATTGCCAACCCGGTCAGCGTAGCGGCCCGCAAGGTGATGAAGAAGGTCAAGATTCATCGTGAGGGGATCGGCTTCTACACACTCCGGCACGTCTTCCGGACCATTGCGGATGGGGCGCTGTATCAAGTCGCCGCGAACTGCATCATGGGACATTCCGACCATACGATGGCCGCAGCGTACCGCGAGCGGATCGACGACAGCCGGCTGACTGCCGTCTCGGAGCACGTGCGGGCTTGGCTTTGGCCGGAGCATGCGAGCGAAGAAACCAAGTAGAATAAGTATCGGGTAGGCGGGTAGCTCTCGCCGCACGGCCGCCCGGCGCGGGCTCGGAAGCATCATCGCCGAGTTCTGCCGGGCGGCTGGCCCTCACACGAAAGGATGACGACCATGTTTCCCTTGAACAACGACCCCATCGAAAGTTGTGCCACGGACTCGATTGCCCCCAATGACCTTCGCGCCGCCAAGCTCCGGCTCGCCAAGGCTTCCCGCATCCGTTTGCTCGCTAGCGACGCGGATTACATACGGCTGCCGCTACGGGAACTGACCAACGCGGACGGCCGCGCGATTTGGGAACTCTCCGAAGCCAAGCTCCTAAGTTACGTCCACGAGCCTGGAGACCCCGAGGTCTTCGTGTTCGCGGGACCGCGCCTCGCTGATCGGTGCGACGAACAGACCGCAGCCGGGCAGCCCGCCAAGCGAGCCGCCCCGCGGCCGAATGCTGCGAGCATACTTCCAGGAAAGCCGCGGACCCGTGCCAAACGCCCCGGCGGCGGTTCGACGCCGGGGGACGAATTGGTGTTGGGGGCGCTGCGGAGCTACCACAGCCACGAACCAGGCGGCGGCACCGACAACCACGAACCTGCATCGCTCGACGAACTAGCGAAGCTCTCTGGCCAGAGCAAGTCAACAGTTTCCCGGTTTCTGAAAAAGAAGTTCCCAAAGGGGGGCGGCCTATTTGGTCACAGAGCCTACAAGGCCGCCGTGTTGCGGAGGGATATAGACCGCCTGCTCGACGGATGGGAGGGCGAGAAGCCCGGCAGAAACGCCGAACGGAAGCGGGATGAAGTCAATCGGCAACTCGCCGTGCGGGCCGAGACGCCTCCGCTGGCCCACCTGATGGGACAGCATCGGAAGCTAAAACCTCCGCAGTCCGGCGACTAGCCTGTCCGCCCCATCTCATCGGGAGCGGTGCCGTTGCAGCGTTGCACGTACAGTGCATGCGCCGTGCAACGTGCAATGGGTCTTCTCAAGCCCGTCTCGGCGGCCTTTCCGCCCATCTCGTCCGTGCAGCATGCAACGTCGGCACCCTTTATGGGCGACGCAAGAAGACACGCTTGGACGAGGGCGAACACGTGACCTACGGGATCAAAGACCTAGCCGAGCGCTACGCGGTTGGCGAGCACACGGTACTTGGATGGATTCATAGCGGGCAACTCAAGGCCATCAACGTAAACCGGAGCGGGGACGGCCCACCGCGGTGGAGGATCACGCCCGAAGCGCTGGAGGCGTTCGAGTTGCTACGAACTCCCTGTCCGCTCCCTCCTCCCGCACGGCGGCGAAGGCAACCGGCGGAGGTCATTGAGTTCTACAAATAGGAGATGCCTAGTACGGCCGTACGGCCGGCAACCGGACAATCTAACGCTGCGTAAAGCAGCCGACCAACGGAGGAGCGACCCGCGGTTGGCGCGAGGCTCGTAGCCCACGCCGCCTGGTGAGTTGCTCCTCAAAACGTATCCGGGCAACATTCAACCAAACACGAGGAGCGAAACGATGAAGGCCAAAACGAAGGACAAGCCCAACAACAAACAGAAAGGCAAGTCGAATGACCAGGCACTCGGCCAGTCCAAAACAGAGACAGCGCCCCCCGAGAAATTCGAGGAGGCGGACTATGACCGCCTGCAGCGAATCATGACATCGAAGGACGCAACCGCGCTGTTCGCCAAAATGCGCAGGGCACTCAACCGGTCCGATTGGAAGCCAGCGCCCCAGAAGTGGCCCGAGGACGAGGGTGAGAAGTTGGACCCGCTGTTCAACCGCCTGGAGCGGCTGAAGCTGCTGAAGACGTTCCGCTCGACCTGCTGGATCAGCTATGAGGAGATCTTTCCTTTCATTGAGGAGCTGATCGGCCTCGTGCATGAACTGGCCGAAGTTTTGGGCGAGTGCGGCCCGCGCATGTTCTGCATGCACAAGGGCACCGGCCTGCGAGAGTGGCGCGATGTCCTGCTGGAACTGATTGAGGATAGCGACACGTTTCGCGCGGCGGCCTTGGACATGTTCAAGTGGACCAGACGAGGGGCGAGGTGAAATCATGCCAAAGATAGGAACCACTAAACTGCACTCACCGAAGCCGACCGTTGCGAAACCCGACCAGCCTAAGGCGGTGAAGGGAGTTGATTTAACCGACAGAGACTACCACCTTTGCGTCTGGCCACTCGTCAAGATCGTGACCTGGTTCGCGGAGGACGCGGATCGTGCCTTTCGCACCTACCTCCGGGAGCCGTTCAGCCATGACAGGCGGGCCATCGTGCAAGTCGAGCTACTGGCCGCGCTTGCCAAAGCCGCCAAGTCATTGCACGGGGCCATCAAAGAGATCCTCCCGGGAGTTGACAACAGGTGAACCCGAGGAATAAACGAAACATCGCCGCCTTGCAAACGGCGACGGTCCGGCCGAGCGAACGGTGCTCCATCCTTCGCCGTTCGCCGGTCGGGCCATTGAATCGAAGGATGGACAGATGCCGAAAGTACAGTCACAACTCCCTGTAAACGCCATGGACCTTGCAAACCTCCGTGCATCCGGGCTGAACGACGCGACGATCCGGGGGAATCGGTTACGCACCGAGAACGGCGCGCTGGTGTTCCCCTATCGCGACCTGGACGGCAAGGTGAACGGCTTCGCCCGCACACGCCCGCACGTTCCGCGGGTGCTCAACGGTAAGCCGGCTAAATATGAGCAACCCAAAGGGTCGCCCCTCCGCGCATACTTCCCCGCCGCGAGCCTGACAAAGCTTCGCGACGGTACAAACCCGGTCTTCTTCACGGAGGGGGAGAAGAAGGCGATTGCTCTCTCGCAGATTGGCCTCGCGGCTGTTGGGATCGGGGGCGTCTGGTGCGGCTGCAAGAAGGGCACCGACGAACTGATTGACGACCTAGCGGCCATCGACTGGAGCGGCCGCGACGCTTACATCGTGTTCGACTACGAGGCGAAAGCAAAGACTAGGCGAGACGTGGATTCCGCCGGACGACGGCTCGCCAAGGCGCTGAGGGCCGCGGGAGCAAGAGAGGTTTACGGCGTCGATCTTCCGCCCGGACCCAACGGCGGTAGGCAAGGCGTCGATGACTTCCTGGTCGCGCATGGCGACGAGGCGCTCCGGGAATTGATCGAGTCGGCTCATCCCGTTCCGGCGAGCGGGCAGCCGCCGATGCCCGGCGAGAATAAGGTCGTCTACCAGGAGGTAGCCGAAGAGTTCCTGGAAAAGTACAAGCATGACGGCGTAGCGACGCTGCGGAGTTGGCACGGCGACTGGTGGCGGTGGGACGGCCTGGCCTGGAAGGAGGTCCCCGACGATGAAGTCAAGGCCGCACTCGTCCGCTTGGTTTCGACGCACACGGCGAGCCCTTCGGGAACCGCAGTCAACGACATCTTGATGGTCGTGCGAAGCCAGATCATGCTGCCGGCCACCACCCAGCCGCCAAGTTGGCTGTCGGACGGGGGCGCAAAAAGCGCAGCGGACTACGTCGCGCTGCAAAACGGCGTCCTGCACCTCTCGCCGCTGCTGAATGGCAAACCCGTCAAGCTGCGGCCGCTGACGCCGCGTTTCTTCGCTACCGCGGCGCTACCTTTCGGTTTCGACCCGAAAGCCCGATGCCCGCGATGGCGGGCGTTCCTGGAATCGGTGTGGGGCAAGGATGCCGAGTCCGTCAGCACGTTGCAAGACTTCTTCGGCTACGCGCTCTCCGCCCGGACGGACCAGCAGAAGATCGGAATGCTCATCGGCCCGCCCCGCAGCGGCAAGGGCACTATCGCCAACGTCCTGACGGGCCTCGTCGGTCAAGAGAACGCCTGCTCCCCCACGCTCGCGAGCCTCAGCACGCAATTCGGCTTGCAGTCGCTGATTGGCAAGTCGCTGGCCGTGATCGCGGACGCGCGCCTCTCCGGTAGAACCGACATTTCGCAGGTTGTGGAGCGGCTTTTGTCGATCAGCGGCGAGGACCGGCAGACCATAGATCGGAAGTACAAGGACCCCTGGACCGGCAAATTGGGTGCTCGGTTTCTGCTTCTGTCCAATGAGGTGCCGCGGTTCACTGACGCGAGCACCGCAATAGCCACTCGCATGGTGCTGCTGCGGCT
>JBEKCP010000099.1:12437-12955 GCA_050014815.1 Thermoguttaceae bacterium
CAAGGAGGACTTGAGTCTCGGGACCCGGCTCGCGGAGGAACTGCCGGGCATCTTCCTGTGGTCCGTGGAGGGTTGGCGGAGGCTGGCGAAACGAGGGTATTTCGTGCAGCCGAAAAGCGGAGACGCGCTGGTTCGGGAGTTGGAAGACCTGGCGAGCCCGGTGCGGGCGTTCGTCCGCGAGAAGTGCAAGCTGGGCGCGGGGCTGTCCGTCAAGAAAACGACCTTGTACCTCGCTTGGGAGCGTTGGTGCCGAACGAAGGGATTTTCGCACCCGACTACCGAACCGGTGTTCGGGCGTGACCTGCGAGCCGCCTTTTCGACGCTACGCGAGGGTCGATTCGGCCCGCGTGAGGGAAGCCGTGTCAGATACTACGTAGGGCTCAGTTTGATCTCGCCGGGGTAGCCGTGTCCAGGTGTGTCCACATGGACACAAGGTTGTAGACCAATGTGAGAGGGTGCAGAACGAAAAGGACAGAAAGAATAGAGAACACAATGTGTGTCCACCTGGACACACCTGG
>JBEKCP010000100.1:0-12405 GCA_050014815.1 Thermoguttaceae bacterium
CGGGCTGAAGCGGTGTGCATAAGGGCGCAGCGTCATCAGTCCGACGCGATACGCGACCGAGAGAACTTTGAGCGGAGATTTGCTCGTTGTTGCCATCCATTATGAATACGAATCACGCAATCCCCCTTGTTTAGCTAGCTTTGCTAGCATGGCTTTCTACAGAGCGGCTGCGTCCCCGTTTCGACCCCCCATTGCCCGAGAACGTGAGAGGAGTAATTTCGCCAATGCCCGATGAAACACAAGAAACAGACAACCCTTATGAGTCGCCGATAACGGCCAGTGTCGTTGAGCCCGCGCCGGTTGCCCAAATGTCATCGTTTGGTACAAACGCGGCTAAGTTGAGTTGGCAACTGCCGTTTGCCGGCATTGTCGTCAGCATTGTACTAGGGATACTCATGCCCGCCCAAAAGGCTGTCTTTGGAGCGATTGTGATAATCCTCTGCCTTGTAGGCTTTGTTTGCGGCGTTGTCGCACTTGTGAGCGTCGTTCGCTTTGGTTGGCGTCGCATCTTGATCCCGGCGTGCATTGGTTTGTTTCTCAGCGGCGGTGTTCTGGCCATGCTGATACTCGCTATTCTCGCGGTAAGGCGGGCGAGCGGGCCCTAATCGGAGCGAGAACGTGCCTTTGGGCATATTCACACGTTCGAGGACAAGGTACCAGTGATTGCCCTCGATGGCTATCTCGACGCCAACAGCGGCTTTCCGCGCGAAGGTGTCTTGGCTTGCGAAATTGCTGAACGATGGGTTGACGACGATGACCGTGAACTTGCGAAAATCGACACAGAAAAGCCGTGGGATATCCCCTCAACCGATGGCAAGTATCATTTCGTGGTTCCCGTCGAGCGCCTATCCAGCGGCCCGCCGACGTAACGCTGAGGCCGCTCAACACGGCACGGCGGCAGTGCAAGTCGCCGCTTGGTAGTGCGGACCGTGGGAATATGGTAAACTGATTGGCGATTCAACCCGTGGGGCGATGGTACGGGTGGCGACGACCGTGCCCACCGTTGGTGGTACTGAAGCCAATCCGGTGTCCGTGAAGCCCGTGCAGGGTGGGTCGAGCGAAGCGAGCCCCACCAGGAATCAACCAAACACCAGTTGGTGGGGCTCGGCGACCATGCTTCGCACGGTGCCCGTCGACCCACCCTACGATTCCGTTGCGGCAACAACGGCGAGGCGATTCTCGCGGCGCAGGGCGGGGGCCCCGAAAATCATCGCGAGGAACTCGAGATGCGACAGGCCCTCTTGCTCGGCACATGCCAGCACCGCGTCGAGCGCCTCGGCCGAGAGGGACACGTTGAGCGTCCTGGCGTCGGCCAGGACCTGTCGGCGGAGGGCCGCTTCGTGGTCCGGCACCGGCTTGTCGTCCGGCGCGGGGTTTCCCTCGGGCGCCGCGGGACTCGCCCCGTGACCGTTCCGGATCGGCAGGACGTTGGACGCGCCCTGCCGGCCGTTTTGCATAACGACGTGCAAGAGCTGCACGCCGTTGTGTACGCTGAACTTGTGGAAGATACCTGCTTCCGCGCAAGGGCCGCTCGATCAGTAACCGCAGTGTCGGCAGCAACTGCGGAACGACTTCTGGCACGATCCACAGGAGGCACCATTGCAGCAGCTATCGACCGGGACCGTAACGGTCTTCGGCACCAGCCTGCACACCTGCACCTGCACTTCCTGCTCGACTTCGTGCGGGACCATGACCGTGTACTGCTCGGTCTTCTCGACCGCCACCTGCTTGTACTCGGTCACTTGCTCCTGCCGGGTGCGGCATTGGGCGACGCACACGGTATACGGGACCTCGCGGGTCCGCTGCTCCACTTTGCACTCGGTTACGGGGTAACTGCAGGTCCGCGTCTCGCACTTGTAGTCGCAGACGCGGTCCGTGCAGGTCCGGGTCTCGTTCTTGTACGAGCAGACCTTGACGGTGCACGTGCGTTTTTCGGGCTGGCACACCGTGACCTGGTACTGGTACGGCTCGCTCGCGCACTCGGTCTTCATCACCGTCACCGGGACCTGCTCCTGCACGTAGTTGCAGACCCAGCGCCTCGTCGGGCAGGGCGAGCAGCAGGTTGACTCGCAGCACGCTCCGCAGCGCCGCATCCGGCATCCGCAGCCCGTATCGCAGCCGCAGGACGACCCGCACGCGGTTGCGGAGCACGAGTTGCACGAGTTGCAACCACTCGAGCAGACGTCTTCCCAGTGGCCGCGGTCCACGCAAACGGTGCGGGTCTCCGAGACCGGAACGCAGCGCGTCACCATGCGCGTCGCTTGACGCGTCTCCGTATGCGGCACCATTACGGTGTACTCCTGCGCCTGGTCCGTCCAGACCGGCGTGCATACCGTATAGGTCCGCTGGACGTCGCGGTACACGGGAACCTGGACCTGGTACTGCCGGCTTACCGTGCGGACGACCGGCGTTTGGACGCAATAGGTTTCAGTGCGGGTGCGGTTCTCGGGGACCATGACCGTGTAGTTCACGTTGATGGTCTTGGTTTCCGGGACGCACTGGCAGGCCGTGATTTTGCGCTCGCGGGTCTCCGCTACGCATTGTATGGTCTTGCACTTGCGCGTTTCGGTGACGTACTCCGGGACCATGATGTTCTGCTGGCACGTGGCCGGACAGCAGGTCCCGCACGAGGGCGCACAGCCTTGCTGCGAGCAAGCGCCGCCGCTCGACGCCGATCCCGTGCAACCGCAGGAGTCGTCGGCCGGGGCGACTTGGGCGCTCAGGGCCACGCCGAGCACAGCGACCGTCAGAAGATAACGATACATGCTCATTCCTTCCTCCTTCAACAAGAGAGACACTGACAGGGAAACCGGATGCAACCTGTGCCGAACGACGCCGTTCACCCATCCGAGGCGAGGCTGAACCGCATCCGCCCGCACAAGACACCGAATTCTTCCGGCCCGCCGGACAAATTCAAGTGCCTGGGTGAAGAATTTAACCGTCTAACCGTATAGGGTGGTCTGGATAGGACCTGAATGACTAGGCGACCCGGTCGGCCGGCATGCGCTACGGTCTCGGCCGCGGCGTCCGGGTTGACCCCGGCTCGCCTTTTCAACTCACGGCATGGCCTGGTTGATGGCGTTCAGGTAGAACATGAACAACCGGAAGATCAGAACGATGATGAACAGGGCGACGACCGCCCAGACGGCAAAGCCGGCCAGCATCGTCAAGGTGGCGAAGGCGGCGCGGGCTTGCTCTTGATACTGCCGCGACAAGAGCGCCATCGACTCGACGAGCTTGCCGCTCGTCTCGCCGACCTCGATGGCGTCGAGGAAATCGTCGGGAAAGCAGCCGGCCGCCAGGAATGCCTCGTAGATCGTGCTGCCGGCGGCGATGCTCGCCGAGAGGGGCTCGACCTGGTCGGAGTACAGGACGTTCTGCGTGCTTCGCAGGCTGAGCCGCAGGGCCCGTTGCAATTCCATTCCGGCGTTCATCGTCAAGTGCATCGACCAGGCCAGTCGCGCCAGGGCGAGGGTCCGCAGGGCGGTCCCGAGATAGGGCAGGCGGAGGATGGCCCTCCGGATCGGCCCCACCCAGACCAGGCCCCGGCTTGCCGCGCGGATGAACACCAGGAGCAGCCCGGCCGCGGCGGCGACCACCGCGAGGTAGATGGCCAGGCCGCGGTTGCCGACCAGCCCGAAGCCCAGGATGTCCACGGTGACGCCGGTCATTTGGCCGATGAGCCCCGTAACCCAGATCAGGAGGCCGACGATGGCCAGGGCGGCAAAGAGTTGGAGCATGGGCCAGGCGATGGCGCCCAGGAAAGTCCGCCGCAGTTGCGCCTGGCCCTCGTAGTGTTCGGCCAGTTGGGCAAAGACCTCGCCGAGGTGCCCGGAGACCTCGCCGACCTCAGCCATCTCGCGGAACAGGAGGGGGCAGAAGTCGCCCGTGGCGGCCAGGGCGGCGGCCACGCTCTCGCCCTGGCCGACCGCCTGGCTGACGGCCGCCAGGCGCAGCCGGGCCGCGCGGGTGTGGGCTTGCCGGGCCTCGCGGGCCCAGACGGTCCGCGCGTCGATGCCCGCCGTCAACGCCGTGGCCAGCCGGCGGCACAGCGCGGCCAGCGGCCTGGTCGGCATTCGGGCGGAGAAGAACATGCCCAGGGGATTCCAGGTCCTCTAATCAACGTACATCCACTTCTGGATCACGCGAGGAATGACGTGGGTCACGACGGTCGAGGTGTTGTTCGAGGGGTCGGCGTCGACCTGGTCCTCTGTGACGGCGGCCGTGTTGGTGATCGTCGAGCCGGCGTTCGGCGTGACGTTGACCACAAAAGTCACGGTCGCGGTGGAGTTCTTGGCCATGGCGCCGAGGGCGGCGTTGAGCACGCCGCCGGTGACGGTTGGCGTGCTGCCCTGGCTGGCGGTGGCGGAAACGAACGTCACCCCGGTGGGCAGCGTGTCGGCAACGGTGACGCCGGTCGCGGCCGACAAGGCGTTGTTGCTCACCGTCAGCGTGTACGTCAGGTTGGCCCCGACACTCACCGGATCGGGCGTGGCGGTCTTGACGATGGCCACGTCGGGCTGGTCCTGCGGCACGACCGGCACGTCGACCGGGGTCGTCACCGTCGAGGTGTTGTTGGCCAGGTTCGGATCGGTCTCGTTGCCGCTGATCGTGGTGGTGTTGGTGATCGAGCCGGTCGCGGAAGCGGCAACTGTGGTGGTCAGGGTGGCGGTGGCCGTGGCGCCGCTGGCCATCGAGCCAAGGCTCACCGTGACGACGCCGCCGGCGTAGCTGAGCGTGCCCTGGCTGCTGGTGGATGAGACGAAGGAGAGAGCGGCCGGCAGGGTGTCGGCAACCGTCACGCCGGTGGCGGCCGACGGCCCGTTGTTCGTGGCCGTGAAGGTATAAACCAACTGTCCGCCGGCCTTGACCGGACTGGGCGAACCGGTTTTCACGATGGCCAGGTCGGTCTGGGCGACGTTGGTGAAGTTCTGGGTGAAGACCTTGGGCCCCAGGGCGAGGATTTCGCCCACCTGGCCGTCGGCGGCGCTGACGCCGTTGATCTCCATCTTGACCGCGCCGACCTTGGCGAAGTTGGCGCCGTTGCCGCCGCCGGTGGTGAAGCTCGTCCAGGGGACGAAGACGTTCTGGCCGAGCGAGCCGTCGGTCGAATTGGGGATGGTCACGCTGGCCCAGGACCAGTCGTTGGCGTCGGAATAGATCTGTACCAGGACGTAGCCGCTGTCGTGATCTGCGCCGAGGTTCATCTCCAGACCGGTGCTGGCGCCCTTGCCGGTGAGATCGAGCTGGCCCAGGCCGGTGGGATTGAAGGTTGACGCGTTGCCGTCCCAGGTGATCCAGTAGAGCCCGTTGGAAGCGGCGCCGGAATCGAACTCCAGGGCGCCGGGCATGTTGGCGTTGGCGCCCAGCGCGATCGAGCCGTGGGTGGAAGTCCGCTGGACGAACAGGGTGCGATAACCGCCCACGGCCTCCGGGGCGACCAGCGTCGAGGTCACGCCCGTGCCGCCGACGACGGGGATGTTCATGCCGGCCATCGAAGAAACGGTTCGGCCGCCGAATTGCGAATCGCTGACCATTTGGGAGGTCGCGTCGAATGAGTCGACGACGGTGCCCGGCTGGCCCGCCAGGTCGCTTGACCCGATCGTCACTGTAGCGACGCCCTGGCCGGAGAGCACAATGCCCGGAACGGGCAGTTGCTCGACGAAATAGGTGCCTGCCGACAGGTTGTCGAAGCGGTACTTGCCGTTGGCGTCGGTGGTGGCGGTTCCGACGAGTGTGTCATCGCCCGCGGCCTTGCCCTCGAACTGCCCGTCGCCGCCGTCGCGGTACAGGTTGATCGTCGCGCCGGCCAGACCGACCTCGCTGGTGATCCCGCCTTGTGTCAGGTCGTGGTAAGCGATCCCTGCAATCGAGGGGAGGACGTTGACGGACATGAGCGTGCGGCTCTCGAGCCGTTCGACGCCCAGCATCCGGCCCAACGAGCGGCGATTGGCCGCCGACCGCTTGGGCCGGGACTCCAACAGCACGGCCAACCGGCCAAACCACGACGACTTGCGAGGCCATGAGCGAGACGACATTGGGATCTCCTTACCCCTCTGACAAGGGAGCTTTTATACGAACCTTCTATCCTTCCATCGGTCCGAAATGCCGGCAAATTCACTACCATCGGAACTCCAGCCCCAAATCCAGGCCCTGGGCCCAGAAAGTGCTCGTCCGGTTCGGGTACGCGGGGTGGCTATCGATGGTGGCCAGCCCCGGCGCGGTCGTCTGCAGGTCGATCTGATCGCCGGCGCGGGCGACTCCGCTCCAGGCCAGGAAGTCGTACCCCAGGGTAACTTGGGCGTGCTGCGTCGCCTGGTAGCCCAACTTGAGCCTAATCTCGGGAACGGCCGAGAAGTGATCGGCACTGTGCGGACCGCCGTTGGTGGATTTGGTCAACAGATCGCCGTTGGGGTCCAAGGTGGTGGTGGGGTTGCCCGCGGTTTTGTTGCTGGTGGTCGTGCTGTTGAATCCGCTGACCAGACCGGTCTGGCGGGTATTGCCCAGGGCGATCCGCGGCGAAAAATCCAGCAACCAGCGGTTGCGGCGGAACTCCATGTCCACCCCGATCTCGGCGCCGTTGAACTGGTTGCGGGTGCTGAAGTTGTCCTCGCCCACGAAGGTCGTATTCGTGCCGTCCGTGGTAGTCAACTGCTCGGTGACGTCCACCCGGTCGTCCAGTTGCAGATACCGGTATCCCAGGATCAGGTTGGAGCGGTAGCTGTCGTGGACGGTTGCGCACGAGCAGGGATCGTTCCAGCAGGAGTCGGCGTGGCACATGGCGAAGCGCATCAGGGCGGCGGCCCCCTGGAATCGGGTGGCGGCATCGACGAGGATGGCGCCGTCAAGGGTATTGGGAAACGCGACTTTTTCGGCACGCTGCCCGACCCCTATCCCCGGGGGGTGGTTCGGGTCCTCGTTGAAGAAAGGCCGAAACAGGGTCGGATCGCCGTCGGACCAGGCCCGGTAGTGCGTCGCCGCTTCCCCCAGGCGAAAGTACTCGCCTTCGATCCCGACCATCTCGCAGGGGTCGAACCACTTGCCGACCTGGATGCGGCCGCCGGAGCGGAACTGGTCGTCGATGTTGTCGTCGCCGAACAGGACGCTCGTGCCCGGCTGGCCGAGGGCGCCAGGGTGCGCGTCGGACACCGAGCCGGTCGTCACCAGCGGCGGGACGTGCATGCCGCGCATCCACCACGCCAGATACTCCGTATCGACCCAAATGCCCGTGGGGCCGCAGCACATTCTCGGCCCGCACGGCTGGCACGGTCCGCACGGCCCTCCGCAGCCACAGGTCGCAGGATAGCCGCCCTCGACGCCGCACGGGCAGCCGGGGCCAGGACCCGCGGACAACTCCGGAGGGCCGGGCAGGGGCTCGCCAGGGGTGAACGTATCGACCGGCACGGGCACGAGTGGCCCCTGCGGCGCCGGCGCCGGGATCGGCTCTTGGTGCTCGGTGCGGCGGATCGCCGAGGGACGGTCCGTCGATGCCTCGGCCGGATAGTGCGCCACGGCGACGGCCCTCGCGCCGGAACCCAGTTCTTCAGCCCTCAACAGCGGCATGTCACCGGCGGGCAGCCGGCGCATCGTGCCGCGGAGAGTGATCTGCCGGCCCAAGTAGGGCTCCAGTTCCAGGCCCGGCTTGGGACTGACGTATCCCCGGACCACGCCCCAACGGTCTATCACCGTGTACGGCGCTATCCCGCTCTGGTCCGAGGCGTTGTGCTGGAGCGTGCCGCTGAGCGTAAAGCCCGGCCCCTCCTCGGAAAAAGCCGCCAGACCGGTGGCTGGCGAAGCGCCCAGCGCGGCGGCGGAGGTTGCCGTGAGGAGAGCGAAAACGAGAGCGATCTGTTGGCGGTACACAACAAGGCCCTTGTGAAAAGAGACATCCCCCCCGGAAAACTCTGCGTATTAGGTATCGGCCGCTTAATCGACAAACTCGCACAAATCTGCACAATCGGAAAAGTCTTGCAGGACAAGTCAGACTGCGCAGATTGCCAAGGCGCGAAAATGGGGTTAATGAGAAGAATAGCGTAGGTTGATATGCACGTTTAGCGGGCGGGCCGGGTACCCTCTGGGTGCGCCGTGTTCCGACCGGCGCTCCCGCGGCGGGCAAGCCCGCCCGCTAAACCGCCCCCGCTAAACGGCGGTATCCATCAACGTGACGTTCTTGCCCCAATTGCCATCACCTGGGACTTCGTCCGCAGGTACATGACTCCGCCTGCGATCGCGGGCGTGCTCTGACTGGGCTCGCCGAGGTCAACCTGCCCCAGCAGCCTGTACTGGTCCGTGGCGGCCAGGACCACCGCCGTTCCTGTGCTGGAGATGCAGTAGAGCCGCTCCCCCGCTCGAACCGGGGAACCGAAGAACTTTCCCGGCACCCGCTCCTGCCAAAGCCTCTTCCCGGTCAGAGCGTCCAGACAGGTAACGATCCCCTGGTCGCTCCAGAGGAACAAGAGGTTGCCTCGGGCCACGGGGGTCACGACATAGGGCAACTTGCCCTCGACCTCGTATGCGACTTTCGCCTCAACCTTCTTGTCCGGATCGCCTGGCCGGACGGCGACCATTTTCTTGCCGCCGCCCCCCTCGCCGCAGGCGGCGAAGACGAGCCCTCCGGCGATCACCGGCGAGCCCACGGTGCGGTGGGTGAGCACGTCGAGTTCCCAGCGGACGGCCCCCGTCCTTGGATCGAGGCTGCTGAGCCCGTCGGCCCAACTGGTCAGGATGATCTCCGCCTGGCCGCCGGGGGGCGTATAGACGATGGGGGTCGAATAGCCGGCCTTTCGGCTCCGGCGTTGGGTGGCCCACCGTGTCTTGCCGGTCGCACACTCGACGGCGGTCACGCGGCTTTCGCCGTCCTGGTCGTTGGGGACGATCACCAGGTCGCCGTACACGATCGGCGAGGCGCCGAAGCCGTGTTCGGCCACCAGGGGCCCGAAATCCCGCCGCCACTCCTCTTGCCCATCTTCCCGGCGGAGGGCGACGAGCACGTACTGTTGGTCTGTAGCCCAAGTGACATAGATCCGCTCTGCGTCCACGGCCGGCGTGGACGAGGCGAAGCTGTTCAGGGGGTTCTTGGGACGACGCTTCGAGGGAAACTGTTTGCGCCAGACCAGCGTGCCGCTGGCCGAGTCGAGACAGTATACCAGTTGCGAGGCATCCTCCGCGTCGGCCGCGGTGATGTAGACTCGGTTTGCCCAAACGACGGGGCTGGAGTGCCCCTGGCCGGCCAGTTTCACCCGCCACAGGTAGTCCCGATCTGCCCAGGTAGTGGGGATGCCGGCCGCTTCGGACTCACCGGAGCCGTTGGGCCCGCGGAATCGGCTCCACTCTTGGGCGAGTGCCGAATCGAGCAGCGGCCAGAACAGCAGCAACCATTTGAGGCAGCGGCACATAAGAATGCAGTATAAGCGGTGAAACATCGGCGGGAAAGGCGGAGGCGGGAGGATCCGCCGGGCCCGATCTTGTTTCCCGCCCGATTTCGGGATACCATGGGGAGATGTAGTCTGCGCGGGCTGAACTGCGACGTTTCACCGTCGGAAACGTATCATTACTGGCCGCGCACGGTATCACGACGCTCGGAAGCGCTCGGGGCGTCTTTTCCACTCCCCCACGGATTGAAGGCTGCTGAATGAGTAACATGCGCACTGCCGCCTATCGGCGGATTTCGGCCGGTTTGCTGTGTATCGGGCTGCTGGCTTCAGGTTTGGCGCCGCTCCTCCGGGCGGACGTTACGGCCCCCACGGCGAGTGATCGCCAGGTCGCCCTCGCGGTGACCGAGCTGCTCAAGCGGGAACACCTGCTGCGGCACCCGCTGGACAAAGAGATCTCCCAGCGGTGCCTGAAGACGTTCCTCCAGGCCCTGGACCCGATGAAGGTCTACTTCTATCAGTCGGACGTCGACGAGTTCTCGAAGCAGAAAGACTTGCTGGCCGAGCAGGCGCAGCGGGGCGATATCCGCTTCGCCTACACGGTCCTTGCAACCTTCCTGGCGCGGGTCGACGAGCGGGTCCGAATGGTCGACCAGATCCTGGCCGTGCCGCACGATTTCACCAAGGACGAGGAGATGGTCGTCGACAAGGACGCGCTCGGCTACGCCAAGACGCCGGAAGAGGCCTTCGACCGCTGGCGGAAGCGGATCAAGTACGACCTGCTGGCCCTGAAGGCCGACCATGCCGACGGCAAGCCGGATCACAGCGACGGCAAGACGCCCGTCCAGCGCCTCACGCAGCGATACCACAGCTTCGCCAAGCGGATGCACCAGACGAGCGACGAGGACCTGCTCGAAATGTACCTGACCTCGCTGACGACCGCCTTCGATCCGCACACCAGCTACATGTCGCCCTCTTCGGTCGAGGAATTCAAGATCATGATGCGGCTGCAACTGGAGGGGATCGGGGCCTCGCTCCAGAGCGTCGACGGCCTCACCGTGGTCAAGACGATCATCCCCGGCGGCGCCGCCGACAGGGAAGGCCACCTCAAGGTCGAAGACAAGATCATCGGCGTCGGCGACGGGGAAAACGGCGAGATCACCGACATCGTCGATATGGTGCTCCGGGACGTGGTCCACATGATCCGCGGGAAGCCGGGCACCGTCGTCCGGCTCCAGGTCACCTCCACCAAGGACCCGCAGCCGAAGATCATCAAGATCACCCGGGCCACGATCGAACTGAAGGACCACGAGGCCAAGGGCGAGATCTTCGACGCCGGGCGGCGGGCGGACGGCCGCCCCTACCGCGTCGGGGTGATCGACCTGCCCAGCTTCTACATGGACATGGAGGGCGCCCGCCACGGCATGACCGAGTTCAAGAGCACCACCCGCGACGTCCGCCGCATCCTCGACGACTTCAACACCAAGCAGGTGGACGCCGTCGTGCTGGACCTCCGCAAGAACGGCGGGGGCTCGCTCACGGAGGCCATCAACCTGACCGGCCTCTTCATCAACGACGGGCCGGTCGTACAGGTCAAGGACGCCGACGGCCGCGTCACCCCCTACAACGACCTCGACCCGACCATCTCCTGGTCGGGGCCGCTGGTGGTCCTGATCAGCAAGTTCAGCGCCAGTGCCAGCGAGATACTCGCCGGGGCGATCCAGGACTACGGCCGCGGCCTCGTGGTCGGCGACCACGCCACGCACGGCAAGGGGACCGTGCAGAGCCTCCTGAACCTGGGCGAGCAACTGTTCCGCGTCCCCAACGCCCCGAAGATGGGCGAGTTGAAGATCACGATGCAGCAGTTCTACCGCCCGTTGGGCGACAGCACCCAGAAGCGCGGCGTGCTCTCCGACGTCGAGCTGCCCGCCCTCTCGTCGCACCTCGACGTGGGCGAGGCCGACCTCGACTACCCGCTGCCTTTCGACCAGGTCGCCGCGCAGCCCTTCAAGCGGTTCGGCTACGTCAACCCCGTGGTGGTCGATCAGCTCCGCCGCCTGTCGGCCGACCGGTGCGCGGCCGGCGAGAAGTTCCAGAAGGTGCTCCGCAACATCGCCCGCTACAAGGAGCAGAAGGCCAAGAAGACCGTCACGCTCAACGAGGCGAAGTTCCTCAAGGAGCGGGCCGAGCTCAACGCCGACAAGGAAGAGGAAAAGACGATCGAGAAGCTCAACGACTCGAGCCCCAACGCCATCGAGCGGGACTTCTACCTCGACGAGGTCTTCGCCATCGCCATCGACTTCATCAACCTCCGCCAGGTGGCCAAGGCCAACTGACGCCGCGCGACCAACCCCGCCCGCCGGACCGCCGGGTGGCCCCGATAGCTTGCTGTCGGGGTGCCAAAGGCACAAGAGGCCGTACTGAAGCCTCTTGCCGCTAGTGCGGCCCGGATAGGCAAGCTATCCGGGTCACCCACGGGTTTGTCCGGGAGTCATGCTGAGGCATAACCCATAAGCCTGAAAAAGACTCCCGCCCCTTTTTGCATTCGTCTTTGGGGCAAGATCGGCGAGGCGGGAGGAAAGTACTTGCGAGTTGTGTTGCTGGAGGACGGGGAGACCGTGCACAACGCTTTTTTCGATCGCGAATTCGCCGGAGGAGGAACATGAAAGTCAAGTACTTTCCCGACACCGACACTCTCCTCGTCACGCTCAACGATAAGGAGATCGCCGAAACTCGCGATCTGAACGAGAACGTTTTGGTCGAGCTTGACAATCAGGGGAGTGTTGTGAGCGTGACCATCGAACATGCCAAGCAGCAGACGGATGTCAGCGAGTTCTCCTACCAGCTTGCCCCCGCTGCCCCAACAACGAGCCTTTCGGGCTTGTAAGAGAACGCCCAGGCTCGCGTGGGAACGTACCCGGTGGCCGCTCCCGGGGCGCTCCGCCAGGGGGACCTTGCCGTGGTTGTAGAGGCGGCGCCTCGGGGACGCGGAGCGTCCGCTCAGTGCGTTCGCGCGGAGAGTCTCCATGGCGGG
>JBEKCP010000101.1:0-12380 GCA_050014815.1 Thermoguttaceae bacterium
ACCACGGCCGCCGACGTCGCCGCCCGTCGCGAAGGAGACTGCAAGGCGCATGCGCTCTACCTGGCGGCCTTGGCCCGAGCCCGCGGCATCCCCGCCCGGGTCGCCGTTGGGCTCGTCTACCTGGCCCCCAAACAGGCCATGGCTTACCATATGTGGACCGAGGTCTACATTGACAATCGCTGGATCCCCATCGACGGCACCCTGGCCAAGGGCGGCATCGGCGCCGGCCACCTCACCCTGGGCCACAGCAACATGGCCGGGATTGCGGCCTATGCCAGCTTCCTGCCGGTCATCCAGGTCCTCGGCGAACTCCAAGTAGAACTGCTCGACGCGAAATAACCGAGTAGGATTGGAAGCTAGGTCTGATGGACGATGGATTCTGAAGCGGCCATCCCTCTGGACGACGCCTTGGGAATCGTGGACCGAGCGATTGCGGAGAACACGCTCTCCCGCCGGCAAGTCGCCGTACGCGAGGCAGCGGGGCAAACGCTTGCGGTGGATCAGGTTTCCGCGCTGCAACTGCCGCCCTTCGACAAGGCGGCGATGGACGGGTATGCCGTCGCGGAAGGAGATGTCCGCGATCGGTACCAGGTGTTGGAGACGGTGTCGGCCGGGAGCACCCCGCGGGTTTCGCTGCGGCCGGGAACCGCCGTGAAGGTCATGACAGGAGCTCCTGTACCGGCGGGAACGGGCCAGGTGATACCCATCGAGCACGTACGCAGCCAGGGCGACCTGATTGAACTGACGCGCCCGACCGGCGCCCGCAACATTTGTCCGCAGGGGGAGGATGTGCGGGTGGGCGACGTTGTTCTGCGGGCGGGCACACGGCTGGGTGCGCTGGAGATCGCCAACCTGATCGGTTGCGGAATTACCGAGGTGGAGGTATTCCGACCGTTGCGGCTTGCCGTTCTTTCCACAGGGGACGAGATCGCCGATGATCCGCGGAAGCTCGGCCCCGGAAAAATCATGAACACGAACGGGCCGATGCTGGCCTTGCTGGGACAGCAGTTCTCCATGGACGTAGTACTTGAAGAATCGCTTCCCGACGACCGCGCCGCCACGGTCGCGGCGATCGCGGTGGCCGTCCCACGGGCGGATCTCGTGGCGCTCTCGGGCGGAGTGTCGGTCGGTGATCGCGATTTTGTCGGCATGGCCATGGCCGATGCCGGCCTGCGCGTGCACTTCTCCGCCGTGGCTGTCAAGCCGGGCCGCCCTTTGACGTTTGCGTCGCGGCCTGGAGTCGTCGTGTTCGGCCTGCCGGGGAATCCCGTTTCGGTCTACGTGATGTTTCACCTGTTCGTGCGCCGTGCCGCCGCACGGTTCTGCGGCAGCGATTGGTCGCCCGGGGAAATCCCGCTTTCCTTGGGCCGCGAGTTCCGCCGCCGCAGGACCGACCGCCTGGAATACGTGCCCTCCCGCATCGGCGACGACGGGGCGGTGGTTCCGGTGGAGTTTCATGGCTCAGGGCATCTGACCGCGCTCATCGAGGCCGACGGTCTGTTGGTGGTTCCCGTCGGGGTCGCGATGCTCGCCGCCGGCCAGTGCGTCCGATTCCTTCCCTTGATGAAGGGTTGGCGATGATTGACTCCTTCGGACGTCCCATTAACTACCTGCGAATCTCGGTCACAGACCGCTGCAACCTGCGATGCCGTTACTGCATGCCTCGCGAGGGCGTGCGCCTATTGCCGTCTGAGGAGATCTTGCGTTTCGAGGAGATCGTCGAGGTGGCGCGCGCCGCCGCCGGGTTGGGTGTAAACAAGATTCGCCTGACGGGTGGCGAGCCGCTGGTGCGGCGCGGACTGGAGTCGCTCGTGGGCATGCTGGCCGCCGTCGAGGGACTGGCCGACCTGGCGATGACCAGCAACGGCCTGCTGTTGGCCCGGCATGCCGTGCCGCTGGCCTCCGCCGGCCTGCGGCGTGTCAACGTGAGTCTTGACGCGCTGGACCCGCAGCGCTACGCGGCCATCACCCGCGGCGGCGACGTCCGCGAAGTCCTTGCGGGAATCGACGCGGCCCGCGACGCCGGACTGAACCCCGTCAAGCTGAACTGCGTCGTCGAAACCGGGGCCGAGGAGCGCGACGCCCGGGACGTGGCGGCGTTCGCGAAGCGCGAAGGGCTGGAAGTTCGCTTCATTCGACAGATGGACCTGGTCGGCGGCTGCTTTTCCGTGGTGCGGGGCGGCGACGGCGGCGACTGCGCGCGATGCAATCGCCTGCGGCTGACCAGCGACGGCCAGATCCGGCCCTGCCTTTTCTCGGACTTGAGTTTCAGCGTGCGCCGGCTGGGCGCCGTCGAGGCCTTGGCGCGGGCCGCGGCGGAGAAGCCCCCCTCCGGCTCCGTCTGCTCCAATCGCCCGATCCATTCAATCGGCGGCTAAAATGAACCAGTGGTCGCATATCGACGAGCAAGGCCGGGCACGGATGGTTGACGTTGGCGGCAAGACGCCTCAGTTCCGCCGCGCGCGGGCCACCGGAACCATCGAGCTCAGCGCCGCAACGCGCGACTTGATCCGGCAGAACCAACTCGCCAAAGGGGACGTGCTCGCCGTGGCCCAGATCGCGGGAGTCCAGGCGGCCAAGAGGACCGGCGAGCTGATTCCCCTGTGCCACCCGCTGGTGCTCGATCACATCGACGTGACGCTGGCGCTTGTCGATCAGGGAGTCTCGGCCACCAGCGACGTCGCATGCGTCGGCCGCACCGGAGCGGAGATGGAAGCGCTGACTGCGGTCAGTGTGGCGCTCTTGACCGTCTACGACATGTGCAAGGCGGTGGACAAGAGCATGCGCATCGGAAACATTGTCCTTGTGGAGAAAGTCAAAGGCGATGCCGCGGGATCTTGAGGTGCTCTCCGTCAATATTTCGCCGGCCAAGGGCACGAGTAAAAGGCCGGCCGGTCGCGTCACGATCGATTCCGGGGGCGTGCTGGGCGATGCCCATGCCGGTCCCGGCCAGCGCCAGGTCAGCCTATTGAGCCAGGAGAGCATCGATCGCTTCTCGGTGCGCATGGCCCGCGCGATCCTGCCGGGCGAGTTCGCCGAGAATGTAACTGTTCGCGGCCTCGAAATCGGCGACGTGGCCGTTCTCGATCGTTTCCAGTTCGGCGCGGTGGAGCTGGAAGTCTCGCAGATCGGCAAGCATTGCCACGGCCGACAGTGCGCCATTTTCCAGGAGGCCGGGCAGTGCGTGATGCCGCTGGAAGGGATTTTCACGCGAGTTGTACGCGGCGGCGTTCTCGCGGCCGGCGCTCTGGGCGAACACGTGCCGCGCACCCTCCGCATCCAGATCATTACACTCAGCGATCGGGCGGCGGCCGGCCAGTATGAGGACCGATCCGGCCCGCGGATCCGGGAACTGCTGGAGAACTGGTTGGCCGACCGGCATTGGCACGGTCGGATCGACGCCGGGATTCTGCCCGACGATCCGCAGCAACTGCGGCGCGACTTGCTTGCGGCGGTCGCCGCCGGGGTGGATGTCGTGTTCACCACCGGGGGAACCGGCGTGGGCCCGCGAGACGCGACTCCGGAAACGGCCTCGGGCGTGTGCGAGAGGCTTATTCCCGGGATCATGGAGAACATCCGGAGGACATTCGGTGCGGCCAATCCCCATGCGCTTCTGAGCCGCTCCGTCGCCGGCGTGGCGGGGAGAACACAGATTTACACGCTGCCGGGCAGCCCGCGGGCCGTCGAGGAGTATCTTGGCGAGATCCTCAAGACGATCGAACACGTAATCTTCATGCTGCACGGGCTCGACGTGCATTGAATCAAAACCCTCACAACCTGGTGTGACTTTATGCAGAACCATCTCGCCACTTTCCGCAACAGAAACCCATTATGGACCCTGACAATGCTTCTGGCGATCACCGCGGCCTGTAGACAGGACACGCCTATCGAGAAGGAGCAAGGTGGACTGTCGGGCGATCTGGTGGTCTTTCACGCGGGCAGTCTGGCCGTACCGCTGCGCGAGGTGTCGGCCTTGTTCCAACGCGAGAACCCGGGTGTCACGGTGAAGGCCGAGGCGGCGGGCAGCCGCGACTCCGCCCGCAAGATCTCCGACCTCCAGCGGCCCTGCGACGTGTTGGCCGTCGCCGACTATCAGGTGATCGCCGATCTCCTGCTCCCGAAGCATGCGGATTACAATATCCGATTTGCCTCTAACGAGTTGGCCATTGCCTTCACGCCCAAGTCGAGACTGGCCGGTCAAGTCGGCCCGGGCAATTGGCCCGAGATCCTCGTGCGCCCGGACGTGGCGGTGGGGCGTGCCGATCCCGATCGCGATCCGTGCGGATACCGCACGGTCATCATGCTGCGGCTGGCCGAGGAGCATTATGGATTGCCGGGGCTTGCCGATCGCGTGCTGGCGAAGGACCGGCAGTTCATTCGGCCGAAGGAGACCGATTTGCTGGCGCTGCTGGAGAGCGGCGAGATCGACTACTTGTTCATTTACCGCTCGGTGATCGAGCAGCACAAGTTGAAGATGGTATCCCTGCCGCGCGAGGTGAACCTCGGCTCGCCCGCCATGAACGATCGCTACCAGGCGGCCTCGGCGACGATTGCCGGGCGAAAGCCGGGCGAAACGACGACGCGACGGGGGGAGGCGATCGTGTATTCCGTGACGATCCCCCGCGATGCGCCCAACGCGGCGGCCGCGGCGGCCTATGTGGCCTTGCTGCTGTCGCCTCGCGGTCAGGAGATTTTCCGCGCCAACGGCCAGACGCCCCTCCATCCGGCCCAAGTGGATCATTACGAGAAGCTGCCGGAAGCGCTGAAGTCGCTATGTCATGCGGTCAAGTGAGCAAACACCGTGAGACTATGAGACTAATCGTAGCGGCTATCGGGTGCCTCGGACGCAAGCCGCCCGTGCTAGAAGCTGCGGGGGCGTGATGACGGGGATGGGGCTTCCAGCAAAGCCTGACGGGTCGCGTGTCACAATGCCCTCGACACCTCCGCGGGCTGCTGCGGCAATCTGGATGTTGTCCTCGAAATCCGAGCCGGGCAGCGACAGTGCAACCTCGAGAACGGAGCGATCCACCGACAGTACTTCGAAGGTACTTAAACACATGCGAACACCGTCTCTTGCCCGCGCCAACCCTACAATTCGTCGTCCGACGTAGAACAGGTTCGCGATCGACAAGGAAGTCAATGCGCAAGAGAGCCGTCCTCGCTGAACGGCATCCAGGACGGTCGCTGCGGCAGCGTGCCATGGGGGCCGTCGCAGCAGAGCGTCCAAGACGACGTTGGTATCGAGCAGGACCCGCATCAAGCGTGCTTTTTGAGCCGTTCTTCTTCGAGGATGCGGTCGAGTTCGCTGTCGGTCGGCGGTGACTGGCCGCTATCCCAAAGGCCGATCAGGTCTGTAAGAGATCTCGGTTGTGCCGGCTGGACGCGACCCTCCTCCATCGACTGGAGAATCTTCGATGCCAAGGCGAGACGAACGGGCTCGGGCCACTCACGAACGCGGCCCCACACGTCCGCCAGTTCTTTCACCTCAAGGGTAGTCTCCATGATGGACAAAACCTCCTCAAGTCAATCACACTGCCTGCATACTGCCTGAAGTTCGCAATTCCGGGAGTTGCGCGGTCTCTTCACACATTCTCCCTACTGGCATTATCAGTTGGCTAATGACGATTGTCAATAGCGAGATCTCTGTAACCGGGCAACTGCTCAACCTCCGGCCGGCCCAACTTCCATGTCAGGGCTCGGTTGTGCTACACTAACAGGTTATGCAACGTCGTGCAACTTCGGTCTTGGACCGTCATGACTCTTGGCCGTGGTTCGAGCTCACCCTGGCGGTGCTGAGCTGCGGCGTGGTGCTGTTGATTATCGCGCCGCTGGTGGGGCTGCTGGCCGCCTCGTCGTTCTCCGAGGTTTCTCAGGCGGCGGCCGAGGAGGAGGTTCGTGATTCGATCCGCCTGACGCTGCTCTCTGCGCTCTCCGCCACGCTGATCTGTTGCGCGAGCGGCATCCCCTTGGCGTGGCTCCTGGCCCGCAAGCGGTTCATCGGCCGCGCGCTGCTGATCGCCGTGCTGGACTTGCCGCTGGTGATTCCGCATTCGGCGGCCGGGATCGCGCTGCTGACGGTCATCGGACGGCAATCGTTTCTTGGCTGGTTGAGCGGCCGCGGACTGGTGGGGACCAGCGCGGGAATCTCGGTCGCCATGGCGTTCGTCTCGCTGCCGTTCCTGATCAATGCGGCGCACGAGGCCTTCGCGGCGGTGCCGGAGCGCTTGGAGCGGGCGGCCCGCACGCTCGGCGCCTCGCCCAGCCGAGTCTTCTTCACGATCTCGCTGCCGATGGCCTGGCGGGGCGTGTTGGCGGGCATGATCCTGATGTGGGCCCGCGGCATCAGCGAATTCGGCGCGGTGATCATCATCGCCTATCATCCCATGACCACGCCCGTGCTCGTCTTCCAGCGATTCAACGACTATGGCCTGTCCTACGCGCGATCCGCCGCCGTGGTGCTGATCTTGATCTGCATGGTCTTCTTCATCGTCTTACGGCTGCTCCTGGCGGGCCGCCGCGGGGAGCAGCGCCGTGCTTGATCTGCGGTCCATCTCCAAACGACTCGGCTCGTTTGCAATCGCCGACCTGTCCCTGCAGGTCGCTCCCGGCGAGTACTTCGTGCTCCTCGGGCCCAGCGGGGTCGGCAAGACGGTCCTGTTGGAGATGATTGCCGGGCTGGTGCGACCCGATCGCGGCCAGGTCGTCTGGCAGGGCCGCGACATCACCCGCATCCCGCCCGAGAAGCGCAAGTTCGCCGTCATGTACCAGGACTATGCCCTGTTCCCTCACATGAAGGTCGCGCGGAACATCGGTTACGGACTGGCCGCCGCGGGGGTTCCCCGCCGCGAGGCCCAAGACCGCATCGCGGCTGTTGCCCGGCAGCTTGGCATCGAGCCTTTGCTCCAACGGGGCGTCGAGTCGCTCTCGGGTGGCGAGCAGCAGCGGGTGGCCCTGGCGCGGGCCCTGGTCACCCGGCCCGAAGTGCTCCTGCTCGATGAGCCGCTCAGCGCCTTGGATAACCAGTGCCGGCTGCAACTCCGAAAGCAACTCAAGCAACTACAGCGCGAAACCGGCAGCGCGTGGATCCATGTCACGCACGACCTCGAAGACGCGATGACGCTCGGCGATCGGATCGGGGTGATCCTTCAGAATCGTCTCCGCCAGGTCGGCACGCCGGAGCAGTTGTTCCGCACGCCGTCAGACTACGAGGTGGCAACTTTTCTCGGCATGCGGAACGTGTTTGCCGTCCAGGAGGCCGGAGAAGGCGTGTGCCGGGTGTCGGACGTCGAAGTCTTTGCCGCCGGGGCCAGCCCGTCCACGTCCTACATCTGGATCAAGCCCGAAGAAATCGTGCTCTCGCGGCAATCCTTCGACTCAAGTGCCCGGAACCAGTTCACCTGCAAGGTGAGCGATTGGGAGCATCACGGGAGTCTGCTGGCGGTGCGGATGGACTGCGGGGCTTTGGATTTCGTGGCCCTGGTGACCTTCGCCTCGTTCGAACACTTGGGGATCTGCCACGGAACATCAGACTTGTATGTCACGTTCAAGAGCTCGGCCGTACACTGTTTCTGACGGCGAAACTGACGGCGAAGCTTGACGGGAACGTCGAAAGCGGGTAAACCATTATGAGGGTGGCGTCACCTGTTTACGGGGAGGATCGCGCATGTCGAACCTGTGCAGCAATCGCGTCTTGAGGGTGAACCTGACGACCGGCAAGATCTCGCGGGAGAGCCTGGACCCGAAAATGGCCGTCAAGTTCATCGGCGGACGGGGCCTGGCCACATGGTACCTTCGGCAGGAAGTGGAGCCGACGACGGATCCGCTCTCCCCGCAGAACAAGGTGCTGCTGGTGTCCGGTCCCCTGACCGGCACAGCGGCCCCGGCGTCCTCCCGTTACATGGTGGTGACCAAATCGCCTTTGAACGGGGGCGTGGCTTGTTCCAACGCGGGCGGATTCTGGGGCCCGGAGCTCCGCTCCGCCGGCTACGACATGCTGATCCTGGAGGGAAGGGCCGCTCGGCCCGCCTGGCTCTACATCAAGGACGACGTGGTCGAGCTGCGGGATGCCTCCGCCTGTTGGGGAAAGCTCGTCTCCGAGACGACCGCAATTCTACAGCAGGAGGCCGGCGATCCCAAGGCGCGGGTATTGACCATCGGTCCGGCCGGAGAGAAGTGTTCACCGATCGCCGCCGTGATGAACGACCGCTACCGGGCCGCCGGCCGCTCCGGCGTGGGCGCCGTGCTGGGAAGCAAGAACCTCAAAGCGGTCGTCGTGCGCGGCAGCGGGCAGATCAAGGCCGCCGAGCCGGAGCGGGCCAAGGACGTCGTCAGCCGGGTCCTCCAGGCCATCCGCGCACACGCCGTGACGGGCCAGGGATTGCCCACCTACGGCACCTCCGTCCTGGTCAACGTCATCAACGAGATCGGAGCGTATCCGACGAGGAATTTCCAAGAGTCCCATTTCAAGACGGCCGACCGGGTCTCCGGCGAGCGCCTGGCGGAGACGTACCTCGTCAAGAACACGGCCTGCTCCCGCTGCCCCATTGCCTGCGGCCGCCATTGCAGCCTCGACGGCGTGGAAGGCGAAGGACCCGAATATGAAACGCTTTGGGCTTACAGCGCCAATTGCGGCGTCGACAACCTGGAAGCGGTGATCAAGGCCAACAACTGGTGCAACGAGTACGGGTTGGATACGATCTCGGCCGGCGCCACCATCGCCTGTGCCATGGAGATGTACCAGCGGGGAATCCTCACCCGGGCGGAAATCGGCGGGCCGCCCCTGGAATTCGGCTCCGGCGAGGCGATCGTCGAGTGGACGCGGCGGATGGGCGCCGGCGAAGGCTTCGGCGACAAGCTCGCGCAAGGGTCGTACCGTCTGGCCGCGCTCTACGGGGTCCCGGAACTCTCGATGTCGGTCAAGCGGCTCGAACTGCCCGCTTACGATCCGCGCGGCGTCCAGGGCCACGGCCTCCAGTATGCCACCTCCAACCGCGGCGGCTGCCACGTCCGCGGATACGTGATCTCCGCCGAAGTGCTCGGCATTCCCGAGCCGGTGGACCGCTTCGCCCTGGAAGGCAAGGCCGCCTTGGCCAAGCTGTTCCAGGACCTCACGGCGGTGATCGATTCTCTGGGGCTCTGCTTGTTCACGTCGTTTGCGCTGAAACCCGACGATTACCGCGATCTGTACAACGCGATTGCCGGCGGCGAGTGGACGACGACTGAGATGCTGGCGGCCGGCGAGCGGATCTGGAACCTGGAACGCCTCTTCAACCTCGCGGCCGGCATCGACCCGAGCGAAGACAAGCTTCCGAAACGACTCCTTAGCGAGCCCGTTCCCGAGGGACCGTCCAAGGGACACGTGCACCGGCTGGCGGAGCTTCTGCCGCAGTACTACCAGGAGCGCGGGTGGAGCCCCAAGGGCATCCCCACCCCCGAGAAGCTCGCGGCCCTGGAACTGGTCTGATGCGCCCCGGCAGCCCGGCCGGGAAGGGAGAACCGATGGACATCGAGGTTTCGTTGTTTGCCACGTTGCAGGAGGGCCGTTTCCGGCGGAAGCGGCTGGAGTTCCCCCGGGGCAGCACGCTGGCCGATGTCTGCCGGCAATTGACGATTGGCGACGGCGAAGCCGCGATCCTGTTGGTCAACGGATTAGTGGTGAAGCGCGACCACCCGCTGAGTCCGGGCGATACAGTATCGTTGTTTCCTTTGCTCGGCGGCGGCTAGAGAGGAGTTTTCGCATGGCGCGGAAGTTGGCGGCGATTCCGGAACTGTGTTCCGGCTGCCGGATTTGCGAGTTGACCTGTGCGATCGGACATTTCGGCGTGAATAACCCGAAGAAGAGCGCGATCCGCGTGCTCGTGACCTACCCGCACCCGGTCATGCGCCTGCCGGTCGTTTGCAGCCAGTGCAAGTTGCCCCTGTGCGCGGATGCCTGCCCGGTCGGTGCCCTGCGGCGAATCGAGCAGATTGTGGATCTGGACAAGTCGGTCTGTATTTCCTGCATGAAGTGCGTCGAGGCTTGCCCGTTCGGGGCCATCTATTCCCACGGCGCCCTGGACTATCCCGTGAAGTGCGATCTGTGCGGCGGCAAGCCGAAATGCGTGGAGCACTGCCCCAAGGGCGCCCTGCGGTTCATCCCCGAGCAGTCGCTGGGCGAATCCAAACGCATGAACAACGTGCTGAGCTACACGCACATGAAAGAGATCGAGTTCACCGAGAAGGGCCAACAGCGGACGATCCGCTATGCCGAGATCGGCAAGGAGGATCTGTCATGAGCGTCAAGTCCGGCTACTTCAAGAAAAGCCTGCACGTGGACCTCGCCTCGGGGCGGTGCGAGCGCCGCGCACTTTCGGATGCGTTCCTTGCGCGCTACATCGGCGGGCGCGGTTTCGGCGCCAAAATGGTCTGGGACAACCTCCTTGCGCACGACTTCAAGATCGATCCCCTCGGACCCGAGAACCTGCTGGTGATTGCCCCGGGACCGCTCACCGGCGCCTATCTGCCTTCGTCCGGCAAGTGCTCGTTCATCTCGATCTCGCCGGCCACCGGCGTATACGGCGATTCGTCGATCGGCGGCACGCTCGGCGTGGAGCTGCGGCAGGCGGGTATCGACGCGCTGGGGATCACCGGCCGGGCCGCGCAGCTCTCGATCTTGTGGATCGACGAGGACGAAACGAGCATCCTCGCCATGCCGGAGCTGGCCGGCAAGACGTGCCTCGAAGCCGAAGGCATGATCAAGGAACGCTTCGGCACCCACGACATCAAAGTCGCCGTGATCGGCCCGGCCGGCGAGAACCTCGTGCGCTTCGCTTGCGTCAACGCCGACTGGTCGCGCAACGCCGGCCGCTGCGGCATGGGCGCCATCCTCGGCTCGAAGAACCTCAAGGCCGTCGTCGTCCGTGGCAACAAGGACCTGCCCGTCCACGATCTCCCGGCCTTGGTGGCCGAGGCCGACAAAGCCTACGCCTACATGCGCAGCCACAAGTACTTCAAGATGTGGCAGCGCGAAGGCCTGATGATGGTGATGGAATACGCCAGCGCGGCCGGCATCCTGCCCACGCACAACTTCAAGGACGGCACCTTCCCGCGCGTCGGGAAGATCAACGGCGAGACCATGCTCAAGGGCTACAAGATCGGCGACACCGCCTGCTTCGCCTGTGCCATGAGCTGCGGCAATATCAACCTGGTGAAGCAGGGCAAGTACGTGGGCACGGTCACCGAAGGCCCCGAATACGAGTCGTGCGCCATGCTCGGGTCGAATCTCGGCGTGGACAGCTTCGCCGCCGTGCTGCACGCGAACCAGTTGTGCGACGAGCTGGGCATGGATACGATCTCCACCGGAAGCCTGATCGGGGCCGTGATGGAAGGCTACGAGAAAGGCATCCTCACGCTGGCCGATCTCGACGACCAACCGATCACCTGGGGCGACGAGTCCGCGATCATGGCCTTGATCCACAAGATCGCCCGCCGCGAGGGCGTCGGCGGCCTCCTGGCCGACGGCGCCCGCGGCGTTATTCGCCGTTGGCCGGAAATGCACAAAATGATCCTGCACGTCAAAGGCATGGAGCAAAGCGCTTACGACAGCCGGGCCGCTTCCAGCATGGCCCTGGCTTATGCCACCAGCGACATCGGCGCCCATCACACCCGCGCCTGGACCATTGCCAAGGAGATCGAGCAGGGAAAGAACTGGTCCGACGAGGAGAAAGTCGACCTGGTGATCTACCACCAGTCGCTGCGTCCGCTGTTCGACATGCTCGGCGTCTGTCGCTTGCCGTGGATCGAACTGGGCCTGAACGAGCAGCACTACGCCCGTTTCTATTCGGCGATCACCGGCCGGGAGAGCACGCTGGCCGAGCTGCTGGCGCAATCCAACGAAATCTACAATCTTACCCGGCTCATCAATACCCGCCTCGGCTTGACCCGCAAGGACGACGCCATGCCGTACAAAGTCCACGCCTGTCCGATCCAGACGGGGGCCACGGCCGGCAAACTGATCGACCAGGCGAGTTTCGACCGCCTGCTGGAGCTGTACTACCGCAAGCGCGGCTGGGACGCCGACGGCAACCCGCCGCCGGAGGTCGAGCGACTGCACTGCGAATGCCTGCCGACGGTCTGACCGGGTGCGGGCAATTTCCATTTGTTCATACTTTTTCCGAGGGTATCTATCGTTGGGTTGGACGGATCTCTTGGACACCAGCCGAACTTTCCACGGTGGAAAGGTTTTGGTCGGCGCCTCGCTTCTGGGTATAAGGCGGTTCTGTAACCGTTCACACCCTGGGGAGCAATGAGGGGGCGGATTGGTGGGCGAGATGAGCTTCCACGGCGGCGGTGACGAAGGTGAAGGCGTTGCGACCTTGCTGGCGGCAAGTTTCAATGACCGT
>JBEKCP010000102.1:0-12375 GCA_050014815.1 Thermoguttaceae bacterium
CCACCCTACTTCTGCGCAACAGAAACCAATTACGAATCACTCCTCTGACCATCCGTCCGTTTGATCGCCGTCAGCACCATTTCGTCGGACTGCCGTGTCAAGTAGAGGTAGCTGACGACCCGGCGGGCGACGAACCGGCTGGTAAGCCAGCGGCGCCAGGCCGCCTCCGGCTCCAGCCGGAGGGCGGTTTCGGCCGACTCCCGCAGCCATGCCGCGTTGGGCGGCAGCCACACTCGCTCCGTTTGGAAGCCCGCTCTCTCGACCATCTGTCTCAGGGTGGCCGGGGTGAAGTGGGTCAGGTGATGCGGGAGGCGCCAGCCGCACCAGGCGGCGCGGAACCAGCGGCGCGGGGCACCGGCCAGATTCGGGACGCCCACGACGAGCTTCCCGCCGGGCGCCAGCGCCCGCCACGCCTGCCGCAGCACTTCGATCGGCTGATGAACGTGCTCCAACGCCTGCCACATCGTCACCAGGTCGAAGCCCTCCGGCGGGATCTCCGCGTGCGGCAGGGTTCCCGCCAACGCCGGGAATTTCAACTCCCCGCGGATCCGCTCGATGACGGACCCACAGGCGTCCAGACCCAGCACCCGCCAGCCCCGAAGGTGCATCAACTCCAGGAACTCCCCCCCGCCACAGCCGAAATCCAACAACCGGCCCTGGCCGCGCCGCGGCAGGCCGTACCGCTGCGGATGCGAGAGGTGCCAGAACTTCAACCGGTCGAGGTCGAGACCGCCGGCGAGGTGGCGCCGGCGGGACGGTGTCAGCCCGCAGTGTTGGTGCGGCTCGTATCCTTCATAAAAACGATGGATCGTTTCGGCGCTCGGGCGAGGACTGGTATAGCAAAGCCCGCAAGCACGACAGCGGACCACGGTCGAGCATCGCCCGTCGAAAATCAGACGCGGGGCATCCTCCAGCGGCAGGTGGCGATCGTCGCCGCAAAGCATGCACCGGGGCTCTTCCCAGGCAACGTGCCGGCTGCGCACGGTCGTCACGGCTCTTGCCGATTGCAGAAGTGGATCCATGACGGGCAATCCCCGGGACTTGCAAAGCCGCAAGCGGCTCCCTTCACGCCGCGCAGCGCCGCTGCTCCGCTATCTCCTGGTACATGGCGACGATCTCGTCGCAGTTGCGATCGAGGCTGTGCTCCAGCGCCAGTTGCCGCGCCGCCGCTCCCATGCGGCGACGGACGTCCGCCGAAAGGAGCCGGCGGAGGCGATCGGCCAGCGCGGCGTCGTCGGCCGGATCGTCCAGCACGAAGCCGTCCACTCCCTCGGTGAGGAGTTCGGCCGCGCCGTTGAACCGGGTCGTGACGCACGGCAGCCCGCTGGCCGCCGCCTCGGAAACGCTGAGGCTGGACGGATCGTAGAAGGTCGGCAGCACGAAGGCGTCGGCCGCGGCATAGTAGGGCACCGGGTCGTCGATCGTGCCGACGAGCGTTACCAACGCGCGCTGGGCATCGGTGAGGCGCATCGACCGGCTGCGGCGGTTCCCGCCGACCACCGCCAGCCGCGCGCGGCAGCCCTCGGCGGCCAGCCGCTCCACCGCCCGCAGCGCGGTGCGGAGGCCCTTCCGGGCGTAGTCGTGTCCCACGAACAACAGCAGGACCTCGTTGTCCGCCACGCGGAGCCGCTCTCGGACGTTCTGGCGCCACTGGCGGCGGTGTTCGGGCGAAAACCGCTCGTTGTCCGCGCCGTGGTAGATCAGGCGGATCCGCTCCGGCGGCACGCCGTGATACTGCTGGTAATCCCGGGCGCACATCCGGGAGACTGCCAGGACGATCCGCCGGGGCTCGCCGAACTGCCGCGCCATGAGGCGGCGGAACTGGCGATACCGCGGCAGCACGCCGAGCATCGCCCGCTTCCACGGCCGGAGCCACGGCGGCAAGACCGCCAGCTTCCGCTCCCACTGTGCCAGCCGCGACCCGTCCTCGGAATGCAGGATATGACCGGTCCAGCCGGCGCCCATGTTGTGGATCACGTCGACATCGAGGCGGCGGATCTGCTCCTCGGCGGCCCGCGCCCTTTCCGCCACGGACCGGATTCGTCCGAAGCAGTAGCGGACCAGCGGGAGTTGAGCCGCCGGACCGGCCACCGCGCCGGCAACCACGTGGACCTCGTGCCCGCGGGCCAGCAGCCGCTCGACGTGCTGGAAGGCCCACTGTTCCGCGCCGCCGCGGCGGGGGTCGAGGTGCTCGATGGCCAGGCCGATTCTCATGGGGACACTCCCGGTTTCAATGCGCGCATCACATCGTAGACCGCCAGGATCTCGTCGACGTTGCGCTCGAGGGTATGGGCCAAGGCGACTTGCCGCGCGGAGCGGCCCATGCGGCGGCGGACGGGCCCGTCCAACAGCTCCGCAATGGCCGCGGCCAGCTCGCGGGCGTCGGCGGGGTCGGAAATCAGCCGGATCTCCCCGGGTTCCCGAAACAGCTCCGCCGCCCCGTTGTATCGGCTGGTGATGATCGGCAGCCCGCAGGCGGCCGCCTCCAACGCCACCAGGCTGCACGAGTCGTAGAAGGTGGGGTGGACGTACATGTCGGCGGCCGCATAGTAGGGCACGGGATCGTCCACCAGGCCGACGAACGTCACATGGCGGTCCAGGCCGAGCCGCCGTGCCCGCTGGCGCCACCCGTCGAGCCGTTTGCCGCCGACGACGGCCAGCCGGACCTTCCGCCCCCGGGCGACGAGGTCTCGCATCGCGCGGAGCAGCGTGGCGACGCCCTTCAGCCGGAAGTTGTGCGCGATCAAGAGCGCCAAGACCTCCTCCGTCGCGACGTCCAACCGCCGGCGGGTCTCCTCGCGGTGCGGGGCGCACCTGTCGGGCGAGAACCGCTCGGTATCCACGCCGTTATAGACGATGCGGATCCGCCCGGGCGCTACGCCGTGGAACCGCGTGAAATCGGCGGCGGCGGACTGCGACAGCGCCAGCATCGCCTGGCCCCGGTCGGCGTATTGTTGGGCCATGAGACGCTGGAAATCCCGCTGCCGCGGCAGCAGCCGATCCACAAGCCGCTTCGCCCAGCGGAGCCACCGGGGCAGGAAGAGGAGCTTGCGCTGGTTCACCGCGGCCCAGGTGCCCCCGTGCGGCTGGAAGACGTCGCAGTACCAGCCCGTGCCCAGGTCGTGGACGATATCCAGCGAGAGCGGCTCGATGGTCCGCCGCGCGGCCTCGGCAAAGTCGAGCGGGGAGCGGCCGGACGAAACGCGGTGCAGCGCGACCGGGAGCCCCAAGGCGGCCTCGCCCAGCCTCCGCGAGACAATGTGGACCTCGTGGCCCCGCGCCGCCAACCGCCCGGCAAAGGCGAACGTCCACTGCTCGCGGCCGCCGCGGGCAGGCTCGAACCGGTCCAGCACCAGCCCGATCTTCATGCCATCCTACCCAGGCGCCGCTGGATGAGGCGCTGCTTCCGAAGGATGGATCGCACCAGCCGCTTGTCCCGCGGCCCGAGCTTCCGCACGCCCAGGTAATGCCGCAGGAAAGCGATCTTCTCGCGGCAGCGGATACACTCGGCCGGCGCGCTGACGGCCAATTGCGCCAGGTCTTTGACGATCCACCGCCGCCGCAACCACCGCCGCCGCTGGAGCCGTTGAAGGTCGATCAGCCGGATGTCGAACTCGCCGGGCCGGCGCTCCTTGACCAGGAAGTGATAGCAGTTCAGGTCGCGGTGATTGTAGCCGGCGGCGTGCAGCCGGCGCGCGATGGCCGCGACCTGGCGGACCAATCGGGAAAGCTCTCGGCCTGGCGAGATCCGCTGGCGGAGGAACCCCGCCAACTCCCCGTAGCCCGCCAATTCCTCGGTCAGCAGGAAGGACTCGAGCCGGCCGTCGCCGTGGAGACGCTCTCCGCAGGCGACGACGCGCATGACGGGAATGCCGATCGCGGCCAGGGCGCGGGCGTTCTCGGCCTCGACGGTCCCGGCGCCGGGGCAGGCACGCAGCCCCAGCTTCGCCCGCAGCCAGCTCCACCAGGTCCGGCCGCGGTGCTTCTTCAGATACATGCCGGGGGACTGCGGGGGGACTGTCCCAGTTTTCGCGGGCACCCGGGCACCATGGGAAGCATGGTCGGGCATGGTCGCGAAAATGGGACTGTCCCCTTTGACGCATTGCGCCGCGAGGTCGCCGGGGGCGAGATACCAGTTCTCGCGGTCGTGGAGCACCCGCAGGCAGCGGCCGCGGGTGGTGGCCATGACGTCATCGAAGGCATCCAGGCGGGCCTGCTCCAGCACGCCCCGGTCGCGGCCGCTGAGCCACATCCGCCCGTCGCAGGCCGGTTCGAGCGCGGCGGATTCAGTCGCTTTCGGGATACGAGCTGTCAGGAGCACTCGTCTGCCTCCGCTTCATGCCGCTTTGACCGCGGGAGCGTCCACCATCGCGGCAACCTCCCGGAAAACCTGCTCGGGTCCGAGATTGCGCATGCAGCCGTGGTGCTCAAGCGGGCAAATCCGCCTGCCGCAGCCCAGACAGTCCACTTCCGCGCGGAGCATCCTGCCCGAGACGGTCGGGTTCTCGATCCAGGTCGGCAAGGTCGGGCCCAGGAGCGTGATCACCGGCTTGCCCAGTGCGGCGGCGATGTGCCGGGGCCCGCTATCGGTCGAGACGAGGAGCCGGCTTCGCTCAAGACATGCCTTCGTCGATGAGAGGCCGACGGCATCCTCCGGCAACGTGAACACGCGGGGGGAGCCGGCATGCCGGACCGCGTCCAGGGCGGCCTGGCGCTCCCGCGGCCCGCACAACAACAGCACGTCGCAATCCAGTTGCGCGACGATCTGCCGGGCCAGTGTGCCGCAATGTTCGATGGGCCAGAGCTTGGCCGCCCCGTAGGCCCCGCTGGAGTTGATCGCCACCACGCGCCCGTCGGTCCGCAGTCCCAGGGTCTTCCAGATCCGCTCGCCTCGCTGGTGTTCGGCCTCGGTAACGGCCAGTTCCAAGCGGGGCGATTCGGGCGGGCAGCCGGCGGCCCGGGCAAGCGCCAGGTAATAGTCCACCATGGGGACCGGCCGTGGCCGGCGGCCATCGCGGAGGGGGTAGAGCTTTCCAGTCAAGAGCGGGCCGCGGGCGTCGCGGACGTAGCCGATCCGGTCCTTGGCCCCGCCCAGCCAGGCCAGCGCGGCCGTGTGCAGCGAGTTGGTCAACAGCAGTGCCATGTCGGGCCGCATCCGGCGCATGCGTGCCACCAGCGCCCATCGCCCCAGATCGAAGCGGAACCGGCGGGGGGCGAAGTACCACTGCTCGTCGAGCCAATCCGTGCCGGCCAACAGTTCGGCCAGGTTCGGCCGCAGGATCCCGACGATCCGGGTCGAGCGACCGAAATGCCGCCGCAAAGCCCGCAGGGTGGGGGTGGCCATGACCAGATCCCCCACCCAATTGGGGAGGAAGAGCGCAAAGTTCATAGCGGCAGGATACCCCGAGCCGCGGGTTGGGGCCAAGAGCAATTGCGGAAAGCTCTTAGTGGCTCAATCCGCCGGGCGAAAGTGCTTCCAGTCGATGCCGAGCTTGCGCATGCGGGCGCGGAGCGTGTGGGGGTTGATGGCCAGCAACTTGGCGGCGCCGCGGGGACCCTCGATGCGGCCGGCGGTGGCCGAAAGGGCCGCCTCGATGTGCCGCCGCATGGCCACCTCCAGCGGCACGATCGCGGACGGCTCCACCGGAGCAATCCCGGGCGAAGAAGCCGGCGGCGCCGCGGGGGCCTCCGGCGAGGCGGCCGGCGCCGGACTCGTCGCCGTGCCCAGGGCCTTGGCCACCTCCAACCGCTTGCCGTCGCCCAGGATCGCCGCGCGGTCGATCACCGTGGCCAACTCGCGAACGTTGCCCGGCCAGGGGTACGCAGAGAGCAAATCGAGGTCCTCGGGCGTGGGCATGGCTGGATAGAGGCCGAACCGCGTGGCCGCCCGCTGGGCGAAGTGGCGGGCCAGGTCGGGGATGTCCTCCCGCCGCTCCCGCAGCCCCGGCAGTACGATCGGAAAGATTGCCACTCGATACCAGAGGTCCTCGCGGAACTGGCCTTCGGCCACCATGGCGGCCAGGTCGCGGTGCGTGGCGGCCACGATCCGCACGTCGACGTGGATCGGCCGCTGGCCGCCGACCCGATCGAGCCAGCCGTCCTGAAGGACCCGCAGGAGGCGGACCTGGGCGGCCGGCGGCAGCTCGCCCAGCTCGTCCAACAGGAGCGTGCCGCCATCGGCCCGCTCGAACCAGCCTTTGCGGGTCTCGACCGCCCCGGTAAATGCCCCCCGCTCGTGGCCGAACAGTTGCGAATCGATCAGCTCGTGAGGGATTGCGCCGCAGTTGACTCGAATAAACGGGCCCTGGGCCCGTGCGGAGCGGTTGTGGATGCTGCGGGCTACTACCTCCTTGCCCGAGCCCGTCTCGCCGAAGATCAGCACCGGCACATCGGAGCGTGCGACCAGCTCGACCCGTTCCATGACGGCCCGGAGTCCCGAGTCTGCGCCCACGATCGTATCGCCGAGTTGCTGCCGCCCCAGCCGGCTCAGCAGCGACCGCTTGTCGGCCTCGGCCGCCTCGCGGAGGGCCGCCACCTCGGCCAGCCGCTGGTCGTTCTCCAAGGCGACCGAAAAGGGCTCCAGGAGGACCTGGACCAACTGGACGTGCTGCGGTCCGAAGGCGGCCGTCCGTGGGGCGACCACCACCAGCAGGCCGTGGCGGTCGCCCGGCAATCGCAACGGCCCGGCCAGCACGTCGGCCTCGACCGGCGCCGGCATAACCGGCGGCGGCAGGATCGTCTCCAGCGGGTTGCCGCTGGGACTCCCGCCGTGCGTCACCTCCCCGCGGCGGCACCACTCGAGCAACCGCTCCATTTGGGCTGGCGAGCACTGGGTGCGGGCATCGGGCAGCGAGTCAGCCGTGCCCGGCCCGATCGCCACCGTCTCCACACATGACCGCGGGCCATCGACCCGCCGGACCAGGATGCGGTCGATGGGGATATGCCGGGCAAGGAGCGCGGCGATGGTCTCGGTCGATTGAGTGATCTCGATGTGCCGGCAGGCCTCTCGCCACACGTCCAATAATACGGCTTGATATTCTTCCATTGGCCTCTCCGCCCTCGGTCTATCCGTAACATATAACGGCATACTAGCATATTTCACGGGACTGGTCCATCATATTTGACGGAAATTATGGCCCTGGCCGTATCTCCGCTACGAAAGCACATTCCGGGCCGCGGCACGGGGATTGCGTACCTAAGGCCCACGCAAAAGTGATACCCTCTCTGAAGATAAACGTGCATTATGATGAGAATGTTAGTAATCATATCTCGGAGACTGCTGCTGGTCGCCGGCGGCCTTCTCTTGCTGACCGGTTGCAAGCCGTCGGCCGATTCCGTGACGTTGCGAAACGTCTCCTACGACCCTACCCGGGAACTCTACAAGGATTACAACGAGGCGTTCAAGCAGCACTGGAAGGAACTGACCGGCCAGCGTGTCGAGATTGAGATGGTGCACGGGGGCTCGGGCAAGCAGGCCCGGGCGGTCATCGAGGGCCTGGAAGCGTCAGTCTTGACCCTGGCGCTGGCCTACGACATCGACGCGGTCGCCCAACAGGCGGAGCTGCTGGCGGCCGATTGGCAGGGCCGTCTGCCCAATCGTAGTTGCCCCTACACCTCGACGATCGTTTTCCTCGTCCGCAAGGGCAATCCCAAAGGGATTCACAACTGGGACGACCTGGTGCGTGACGGAGTTACGGTGATTACGCCCGATCCGAAGACTTCCGGGGGGGCGCGGTGGAACTACCTGGCCGCCTGGGGATACGTCTTGCAGCGGGAGTTGGGCGACCTCAAGAGGGTCCGCGATCCCAAGCAGTCCGAGGCCGTGGCGAAGGCGCAGGACGCGGCCCGGCAATTCGTCTCGGAACTCTACCATCACGTGCCGCAACTCGATTCCGGGGCCCGCGGCGCCACGATGACCTTTACGCGGCGGAACAAGGGGGACGTGCTCTTGGCCTGGGAGAACGAGGCGTTTCTGGCGATCCGCGAGTTTCCTGAGGACCAGCTCGAGATGGTTGTCCCGGCGGTGAGCATCCTGGCCGAGCCGCCGGTGGCGGTCGTCGACAAGGTGGTTGACGAGCAGGGCACGCGGCACGCGGCGGAGGAGTATCTCCGGTACCTGTACTCGCGCGAGGGCCAGACGATCGTCGCCAAGAACTTCTATCGTCCGTCGGACCGCAAGGGGGTGCCGGAGGAGTACCTGAAGCGGTTCTCCGATCTGAAGCTGTTTACCGTGGACGAGGTGTTTGGCGGGTGGAGCGAGGCGCAAAAGACCCATTTCGCCGACGGCGGCACGTTCGATCAGATTTATGCGGCCAAGTAGGCGTAGACTGTCTCGTTCCCACGGTCCTCCGTGGGAACGCACTGAGTGGACGCTCCGCGTCCCCGAGTGGGCACCCCCACTACAACGGCGGCACCTCCATGGGGAAGGGCCGCGGGAGCGGCCGGCGGGTGCGTTCCCACGCGGAGCGTGGGAACGAGACGTTCCGCACACGGAGTGTGCAGGATACATGGAGACGCGATGAAAGCCTTTGCACTCCAATGGAAGAGACCCAGCGTGTTGCCCGGCTTCGGCCTGGCGATGGGGTTTACGATCCTCTACCTGTCGCTGGTGGTGCTCATCCCGCTGGCCGCGCTGGTGGTGAAGTCGGCCGCGACGGGCTCCGCGCGGTTCTGGGCGGCGGCCACGGACGGCCGGGTCGTGGCGGCCTACAAGCTGACCTTCGGGGCGTCGTTGATCGCCGCCGGCCTGAACGCCCTCTTCGGCTTCATCGTCGCCTGGGTTCTGGTTCGATACGCCTTTCCGGGCAAGCGACTCCTGGATGCGATGGTCGATCTTCCGTTCGCCCTGCCGACGGCCGTCTCGGGCATTGCGCTGGCCACGCTCTACGACCACGACGGCTGGATCGGACGATGGCTTTATCCCTTGGGGATCGACGTGACCGGCACGCGATTGGCCGTGGTCGTGGCCTTGACGTTCATCGGGCTGCCGTTCGTGGTGCGGACGCTGCAGCCGGCCCTGGAAGACCTCGACCCGGAGATCGAGGAGGCGGCCGCCAGCCTCGGCGCCGGCCGGCTCCAGGCTTTCTTCCGCGTGATCTTGCCGGCGGTGTTGCCGTCGTTGTTGACCGGCTTCGCCCTGGCCCTGGCCCGCGCGCTGGGCGAATATGGCTCCGTGATCTTCATCGCCAGCAACGTGCCCATGTATACCGAGATCGTTCCCAAGTTGATCTACACGAAACTCGATCAGTTCGACTATGTCGGGGCGACGGCCATCGGCGCGGTGATGTTGGCCGCGTCGTTCGTGCTGCTGTTGGTCATCAACCTGTTGCAGTGGTGGAGTCGCCGCTATGCGCATTGAGAGACGGATCACCGAGCCCGCGGCCGTCCGGCGGCTCCTGGTGGGCACGGCCGTCGCTTTCCTGGGCCTGTTCCTGCTCCTGCCGCTCGTGGCGATCTTTACGCAGGCATTCGAGAAGGGCGCGGCCGTCTATTTTTCCGCCCTGGTCCATCCCGACACCCTGCGGGCGATCCGCCTGACGCTGTTGGCCGCCCTGGTGGCCGTGCCGATGGGAACGATCTTCGGCATCGCCGCCGCCTGGGCCATCGCGAAGTTCGATTTCGCCGGCAAGAACGTCCTGGTGACGCTCGTGGACCTGCCGTTCTCGGTCTCGCCCGTGATCGCCGGGCTGTTGTTCGTACTCCTGTTCGGGCGGTTCGGCGTACTGGGGCCGTGGCTGGAGGCCCATGGGATCCGGATCGTGTTCGCCGTGCCGGGCATTCTCGTGGCCACGTTGTTCGTGACCTTTCCCTTCGTCGCCCGCGAGCTGATCCCGCTCATGCAGGCCCAGGGCACGGAAGAAGAGGAGGCTGCCCGCTCCCTGGGCGCCGGCGGCTGGCAGATCCTCTGGCGCGTCACGCTGCCGAACATCAAGTGGGGATTGCTCTACGGAGTGATCCTCTGCAATGCCCGCGCGATGGGCGAGTACGGCGCCGTGGCGGTCGTCTCGGCCAACGTCCGCGGGCTCACCAACACGATGACCCTCCACATCGACGACCTCTACAGCGAGGACGTCACGGCGGCCTTCGCGGTCGCGTCGCTCCTGGCCGTGCTGGGCCTGGTGACGCTCGTGGTCAAGTCGGCGGTCGAGTGGCAAGTTGCGCGGCAGATAACTGCCGTCCGCGAGGAAATCAAGGTGACACTATGAGCATCGACGTCCAGCGGATCAACAAGACCTTCGGCACGTTTGCGGCCCTGCGGGACGTGAGTCTCACGGTCCAGACGGGCGAGCTGGTGGCCCTCCTGGGGCCGTCGGGCTCCGGAAAAACCACGCTCTTGCGGATCATCGCGGGCCTGGAGCAGGCGGACCGCGGGAGCGGGCCCATCCTGTTCCACGAGGAAGACGTTGCCCGCCGCGACGTCGGCAGCCGCCACGTCGGTTTCGTCTTCCAGCACTACGCCCTGTTCCGGCACATGACGGTATTCGAGAACGTGGCGTTCGGGCTGCGGGTGCGTCCGCGGCGGCTGCGGCCCTCGCGCAGCCTGATCAAGTACAAAGTGATGCGGCTGTTGAAGCTCGTGCAGCTTGAGGCCCTGGCCACCCGATATCCCCACCAGCTTTCCGGGGGCCAGCGGCAGCGGGTCGCCCTGGCCCGGGCCCTGGCGATCGAACCCAAGGTGCTCTTGTTGGACGAGCCGTTCGGGGCCCTGGACGCCCGCGTCCGCCAGGAGTTGCGGCAGTGGCTCCGCCGCCTGCACGACGAGATCCACCTGACCAGCGTCTTTGTGACCCACGACCAGGACGAGGCGATGGAGCTGGCCGACCGCGTGCTGGTGATGAACCAGGGGCGGATCGAGCAGATCGGCACGCCCGACGTCGTCTTCCACCACCCGCAGACCGAGTTCGTCATGAACTTCCTGGGCCAGGTGAACGTGTTCCACGGGCGGCTGGAGAACGGGAAGGTCCACTTCGCCTCGATGGCCGTCGATCCGCCCGACCCGGTGCGGGTCGAGGACCAGCCGGTGCGGGTCTTCGTCCGCCCGCACGACTTCGAGGTCCAACCCGAGCGCAACGGCCATCCGTGTTTTCGGGCGGTGGTCCAGCGGATCCACTCGGCCGGCCCGAACGTGCGGCTGGACCTGTTGGCCGACTCGGGCGAGCCCCTGCACGCGGAGATGCCGCAGGACCGGTTCCGCTCGCTGGGCATCACGGTCGATAGCCAGGTCTTCGTCACGCCGAAAGAGGTAAAGGTCTTCACCGACCAGGGGTGAGGGGATCGCCCACGTCCCCCGCCAGCCGGGCACCCGAAGGGTCGGGCGGGTGAACGAGTTTGAAGGGCTGGAACGCGGCAGCGGAACGCCAGACGACCCCTGCCGGCTCGTCCGGCAGGTGAATCAGTTTGAACCGCTAGAAAGCGGCCGCAGAACGCCACACGACCCCTGCCGGCTCGTCCGGCAGGTGAATCAGTTTGAACCGCTAGCGCCATGACCATGCCGCACGGCCTGCATGTCATACTCGCCGAACGTCCCCACGTAGTACGTTGCCTGAAAGACGCGAAGGGACCCCATCGCATACGCTAGGTTGTTCTGGAAGGCTAGCGCGATCTCCTGCGGTGAATGCGCGACGTTGCCGCGCAGGGCCATGTGGAGGTGGTCCGGCATCACCGAGAGCCGCGAGATCGCGTGTCCCTTCTTCCGGCCAATTGCGAAGCAGCATTCGAGAATCCTTTCCAGCCATTTGTCGTCCGACCTTTGGTACCGCTCCTCGTTCACGAGAACGAGATGGAGATTGTACCAGTATCGCCCACTGTGCGTTTCGGTCGGTTCTGAGAGATCGACCGCCGGATCGATGACCGAGTACTTCCCCAGGCGTTGGGTGAATGCCGGGTCGTGGAATGTTGCCTTCGCGACCTGTTGTTCGATATAGCGCTCCACGTCCGCGCGGTGGTTGTGGCCGACCGATCGCACGGCGAGTTTTCGGCTGAAGCCGGCGGCGCAGCCCATATTCCGCAGTGCGTGCTGCAAGCGACCCTTCACTCGTGCCGCGAGCAACACCGGCCCGACGTGCGGCAAGGCGCTAAGAACCAATTGGACCATCTTCCCCGACATTCGCTGCTCCAGCAGTCGCAGCGCGTCAGCCTCCCACTCCACGGCTGCCGCCTTTATCGCTCCGTCGAGCGCCACGGGCAGCAAGCCGCCCACGCTCAGCCAGCCCGTCCAGCCGTATCGCAATTCGTACGCGGGACGGGCGTTTTCGGCGGCGTAGAGCGGCGTTGGCATCATGGATGGCCCCCGGGGGTTCCATGATACGTCGCGGTACGGATGTTCGTCTAGCTGCCCAAACTTGTTCACCTGCCGGACGAGCCGGCAGGGGTCCG
>JBEKCP010000103.1:0-12346 GCA_050014815.1 Thermoguttaceae bacterium
TTCAGCCGCCGGTGGATGGTGATGTCCTGGTCGGGGCCGACGTTTACTTCAACGCGGTCGCCGATGGGCACGTACTTGGTCTCGGTGCCGCCCACGTAGGCCAGGTCCTTCGTCCTATACTCGGAGAAGAGCCGCACCATGCCGTTGGGCAGGGGCGACAGGCCCAGGTTCTCCATGGCCGAGAGCTTCTTCTCCTTACCCTGCTCGTCCAGGAGCTTCAGGTTCTTGAAGCGGTAGAACTTGGTAAAACCCTTGCCGCCATCGCGGTCGGTGAGCTTGTAGAAGCATTCCAGCGGCACGTCGGCAGCCTTAAGGGCCACCAGCCGCTTGGGCTCCTTGTCCTTGATGTCCTCGCGGCCTTCGATGGTGAAGAGGAAGTATTCGGAGAGGCCCTCTTTGACGACCTCCTTCGGTTTATCAGGTGCAGGCGCCGGGGCGCCCCAAGCCCCGCCCATTCCCTGGCCCTTGCCTTCGGCCGCGGCCAACTTCTTGAAGAACTGCACTTGCGCGTGAGCGCGTCCCTCCTCATCCAGGTTGCGATAACGCGTCCCGCTCTCGGGCACGGGCCTGCGGGCCAGGTCGGCGATCTTCTCCACGAGGTTGATCGTGCCCACCACCAGCCGGGTCTGGGCGTTGTCGTAAAGTTCGCCGGAGTTGTTGGTCACGCGAACGTAGCCGGTCAGGTTGAGCTTCGTCTCGTCCTCATTGGCGATGCCCACGTAGTCGGCCGCCCAGGTGATGCCGCTGGTGAAGTACCGAATCTCGACGGGAATCTTGCCCGGCATCTGGCTCTTGATGTTCCATTGCAGGGCGTCGTTGCGGCCCGCCGGGAAGGTCGTGTCCACCAGGTCCACCTTGTCCTGATGATCGAAGATGCGGAACTCGATCGAGGTCGGGTCGATCAGCGTATTGGCCCAGGAGAACTGGATCTTGTTGACCCCTTCCTTCACCGTCAGGAGGCGGTGCTCCCGGACCATGGTGATGTCTTCGGAGTTGTAGATGGTCAGTTGCGTGCCCTCGCGGGTGGGGAGGGTCACGAGGTCCACGGCGGCCGGGGCGGGGCCGACCAGCCCCGCCAGCAGCATCACCGTCAGCCAGCACGTCTGTTTCCGCATGGGGTCAGGTCCTCTCTTTTGGCAGGCCAATTCTACCATGCCGCCTGCGCGGTTGTCTTCTATTGGATGCGGGACCGCCCGGAATGGTTCCGGGCTTGCCGAGCGGGACTTTTCTTATTGTAGGTCCCGCTTGCCGAGCGGGACTTTGCGCACCGACAACGTCTGTCCATCATTCAAGTCCCTTCCGGCAGAAGGGACCTACACAATGCAGGTTGTTCCGCCCTCCGCCTTCTATCCAGCCCCCAAAGCCGGGGGGAGTTGACCGGCCGTACCGTGCCGGTTACAGTAGAAGCCGGTCCGGGCATGGGCCCGGGCGAGCCGGAACCATCCGTCGCCATTACCCGTAGAGAAGCACTTGTTCGCCAAGCGGGTCATTCCCTGCCTCGATGTCAACCAGGGCCGAGTCGTCAAGGGGACGAATTTCCTCAATCTCCGCGACGCCGGCGATCCGGTCGAGGTCGCCGCGCGCTACGAGCAGGAGGGGGCCGACGAACTGGTCTTCCTGGACATTACGGCCAGCCACGAGGGGCGCGACATCATGCTCGACGTGGTCCGGCGGACCGCCGAGGTGGTCTTCATGCCGTTGACCGTCGGCGGGGGCATCCGCACCATGGACGACATCCGCGGGTTGCTCCGGGCGGGGGCCGACAAGGTGTCGATCAACTCGGCGGCGTGCCGCCAGCCCGACTTCGTCCGCCAGGCCGCCCGCCGCTTCGGCAGCCAGTGCATCGTCGTGAACATCGACCCGAAACGGGTCAAGAAGGACGGCAAGGAGTTCTGGGAGGTCCACATCAACGGCGGCCGCATCGGGACCGGACGGGAGGCCGTGGCCTGGGCCCGCGAGGTCCAGGACCTCGGCGCCGGCGAGATCGTGCTCACCTCGATGGACGCCGACGGGACCAAGGACGGTTACGACCTGGAGATCACCCGCGCGGTCACGGATGCGGTGTCCATCCCGGTGGTGGCCAGCGGGGGGGCGGGTTGTCCCGACCATCTGGCCGACGCGATTCTCCTGGGCGGGGCCGAGGCCGCGCTGGCCGCCAGCATTTTTCATTACGGCGAGTATACTATCCGGCAGACGAAGGAGGTCCTCCGCGCCCGGGGCGTCCCGGTGCGGCTGTGAGGTTGTAGTCCCCCTCTCCCTCCGGGAGAGGGCCGGGGTGAGGGAGTGAAAAGCTGAGCATTGGTTGCTCGTTCCCCTCACCCCCTGCCCCTCTCCCGAAGGGCGAGGGGAGTTGAAGACATGTCCAGCAACAGCGATGCAATAACCGAGCGGCTCTCGCGCAAGCAGGCCGACCTGGAAATCGACAAGCTTTTCCGCGCGCTGGTGAAGTGCGAGGGGAGCGACCTGCACTTGAAGGCGGGCGCTCCGCCGCTGGTGCGCGTGGCGGGCACGCTCCGCCCGTTGAACCGCGGCCCCATCGACGAAGAGGAGATGAGCCGCCTGATCCTCCCCCTATTCCAGCACGACCCGCGGCGGAAGCGGATTTTCGAGGAGGAGGGGGGGGTGGATTTCGCGTACTCGCTCATGGTCGACGACAAGCGGTGGCGGTTCCGCATCAACGTGCTCACGCAGATGGGCAGCATCGGGCTGGTCGCCCGGCGAGTGAACAACTGGATCCCCGACTTCAAGGCCCTCCATCTGCCCGAAAGCCTCGAATCGCTCTGCCGCTTCAGCCAGGGCATGATCCTTCTCTCGGGCGTGACCGGCTCCGGCAAGAGCACCACGATCGCCTCGATGCTGGACTGGATCAACCACAACTTCCGCAAGCACATCCTGACGCTCGAGGACCCCATCGAGTTCACCTTCACGGAGGACAAGTGCCTGATCAACCAGCGGGAGGTGGGCAACGACGTGCGGGACTTCATGACCGGCATGAAGCACGCGGTCCGCGAGGACCCGGACATCATCCTCGTCGGCGAGATGCGCGACCGGGAGACGTTCGAGACGGCCATCCAGGCGGCCGAGACGGGGCACCTGGTCTTCGGCACCATCCACGCCTCGACGGCGCCGAGCACCGTCGGGCGGATCATGGACCTCTTCCCCGAGGGCCAGCGGTCGGCGGTCCGCAGCGCCCTGGCCTTCAACATGAAGGCGATCATCGCCCAGAAGCTCCTGCCCTCGATCCGGCCGGGCGTCCCCCGCGTGCCGACCGTCGAGATCATGACCTTCAGCACCGTCGTCCGCAAGCTCATCCTGGAAGAGGAGGACGTCAAATTGAGCGACGCGATCCGCCTCGGCAAGGAGGACGGGATGCAGGACTTCACGATGAGCCTCCGGCAGCTCATCGAGGACCAACTGATCGATCGACCGACGGCGTTCGAGGTGGCCCCCAACCCGGAGGCCCTCAAGATGGCCTTGAAGGGCATCGAGCTCCGCGACGCCGGCATGCTGTGAGATAATCCACCATTATGGACTTGGCCCGTTTCTAACCCCCGGACGCAGTCCGGGGGCTTTGGAATTGTTATCGCGATTTCCGGATAACGGCGTAGAGGCCCGCAATGCGACCCTTCCGACCGATCCTCATCCCCGCCCTGGTCGCCATTGTGCTGGCCGTGAGCGCGCAAACACTCTGGGCCGACGAATCGCCGGCCCAATACCTGCTCCGCGGCGCCTGGCGCGGGACGGGTTTCTACCTGAGCTGGATCAAGATCCTGTCGGCATGGCTCGTCTTCCTGGCCTGGATCGCGACGACCGGCTGGGTGAACCAGGACGTCCAGGACCGGGGTCTCAATTGGCTTCGTTGGAACGCGATTGTCGCCGGCAGCTTCTTCGCGGCAATAGTGCTGGCGTGGGAGATCCCGTGGTTCTGGCTGGGATGGCCGCTGATGTGGATCGCCTGGATCGCGCCGTTGGCCTCGTACATCGTCTACCGCAACTCGCGGGCGCCGAGCCATGAGAAGGTGCTCACGCGGGATCACCTCCGCCACCTGGCGTCGCGGTACCTGGGGAAGGTGGGCGTGAAGGTCTCGGCCGAGGCGTCGGATCCCAACCGCGGGGGCTCGCCCTTGACGGTCTTTGGCCGCGGGGGGGCCAACCCGCAGGCCGACGCGGCCCGGCTGCTGGCCGCCCGGCAATGCGAGGGCCTGCCGGAGGCGCGGCGGATCCTCGCCGAGGCCCTGGCGGCCCGGGCCTCCGGTATCCTCTTGGACTTCACCCAATCGTCCGTGGCGCGGCGTTACCTGGTCGATGGCGTCTGGATGCCCCAGGAGCCGCTGGATCGCGAGACGGCCGATCCGGCGTTGGTGGCGCTGAAGACGCTCGCGGGCCTCAAGCCGGACGACCGCCGCGCCCGCCAGGAAGGCCCCTTCGGGGTCGAGTACCAGGTGATCCGGCACGAGGTTTTCGGCCGGGTCGACCGTGCGGAGGCCCAGTTCCGCGAGAAGTTGACTATAGACCTGACCAAGAAGATGGCCTCCGAGGAGCTCAAGCCGCCCCAGCTCCAGCAGCAGGTGGCGGCGGCGGTCGAGGAGGAGGCCCGCGAGAAGTTCGCCACGCCGATCGGCCGGTGGACGCCGGTGGATCGCGACCGTTTGCCGAAGCTGCCGGGCATCGACGCCCTGAACCCGGCCACGTCGGTGGAGCCCGTCAAGTGCCCCGCCACGCTGGCCGCCCAGGGAACGGCCTCCGGCGAGCGGGTGCTCATCCAGTTCGAGGTGAAGACGGCCCAACTGGCCACGCTGGACGAGGTGGGCATGCGCGCCAAGGTGCAGGAAATGCTGAAGGAGGCGATGAATCGTCCGAAGGGCTTCGTGCTGTTGGCTGCCGTGCCCGGCGGCGGGCTGCGGACCACCACCAAGGCCCTCCTGCAAGGCATGGACCGCTTCGTGCGGGAGTTCATGGCCGTCGAAGACGAAGGCAACCGCTATGAAGAGGTCGAGAACGTCCCGGTCCACACCTACCGCGCGGCCGCCGGCGAGACCCTTGCCGCCTTCCTGCCCAAGGTCTTCCGCGAGGAACCCAACGTTCTGGTGGTCCGCGACCTCGTGGACGCGGCGGCCGTGGCCGTGCTCTGCCACGAAATCTCCGCCAACGAGCGGCTGGTGATCTCGACGGTGCGGGCCAGGGACTGCGCCGAGGCGCTCTTGCGGGTGGTTGCGATGGGCGTGCCGCCGGCCGACTTCGCCCGGCTCGTCACCGCGGTCCTCTGCCAGCGGCTCGTGCGAAAGCTCTGCGACAAGTGCAAGGAACCATACGCGCCGGGGGCACAGGTGCTCCAGCAATTGGGGATTCCGGAGGGGCGGGTCCGGGCCTTCTTCCGCCCTCCGCAGGCGAAGCCGACCGACCAGGATCGCAAGGAGCCCTGCCGCGAGTGCGGCGGCTCCGGCTACCTGGGCCAGACCGCCCTGTTCGAGATCGTCGTGCTCGACGACACGCTCCGCAAGACGCTCGCCGCCGCGCCCAAGCTCGACGCCCTCCGGCAGGCCGCCCGCAAGGCCGGCATGAAGAACTTCCAGGAAGAAGGCGTCCTGATGGTTGCCCGCGGCGTCACTTCGCTGCAAGAATTGACACGCGTGCTGAAAGGGTGAACGGGGGAGTGGGGATTTAGGGATTTAGGGGCCGCTTGCGGCTTCGTACAACATGCGTGACGAAAGACGATTCGTATGAAGAATTGGTTGTCTAACTGGCTATTTCCGACCGCGCTCCTGCTCATCCTGTCCGGATGCGGCTCCTACACCGCGGGAACGAGCGGCGGGGCCGCGGAGGCGGGCTACGGCGGCTGGATCCTCTCCGCCCTCCTGCTGGTGATCTTCGCCGCCTGCGTCGCGTTCCTCTACCCCGAAAGCCTCTGGAGCAACGCCCTGCGGCTGGTCAACGTGGTGACCGCGGGCCTGCTGGCCATGAACTTCTTCGAGCCGGCCGCCCGCTGGCTTACCGGGCAGATGCCCTCGTACACCGCCTTGTGGGACTTCCTGGCGCTGTGGGCCGTGTTCGTCCTCTCGTTCATCGTTCTCCGCACGATCACGGACCGGATCTCCCGGGTCGATGTCCGCTTCCTGAAACTGGCCGACCGGATCGGCAGCGGCCTCCTGGCGGCCTGGATCGGCTGGGTGATGGTCGGATTCAGCCTCACGACGCTGCACACCGCCCCCTTGGTGAAGAATTTCCTCTTCGGCGGGTTTCAGCCGGGCGAGAAGATGTTCTTCGGCCTGCTGGCCCCGGACCTCGAGTGGCTGGCCTTTACCCAGAAAGTTTCCCGCGGCGCCTACAGCCGCTCGGGCGAGGCGGAAGCCCCGGATGCCTACGTGTTTTACTCCGAGTTCCCCGCGAAGCAGGCCGAAAGGCGGAAGAATCTGGCCGCGTATCTGGACCAGACCGGCGCCCTCCGCGTCGATCCAAACGCCCCGCCGGGCCCCCCGCTGCCGCGGGCGCCGTAGGCGGCCCATTGGTGCATTAAGAAAGTAGGGTGGGTCGACGGCACCGATGCGAAGCATTGGTGGCGAGCCCCACCAGAAATAGGTCGAATGGACGTTGGTGGGGCTCGCCGACCATGCTTCGCACGGTGCCCGTCGACCCACCCTACACCTTGCAGCCATCCTTTCCGCAAGAGAGTCTAATGAGCACCCCCACCCACCCCGAGCCGCCGCCGCACCCCCGGTTCGACGCCCCGGCGGACGACATCACGCGGTACCGCGCCATGAGCGGACTGGCGGTGGCCGGGCTCTTGACCGGCCTGGCGTCGGCGGTGGCGATGATGGGGCCGCTCGGCTGGATCGTGCCGGCGGTCGGCCTGGCGTGCAATGGGCTGGCCTTGGCGCGGATCGCCCACGCAGGGCCGGCATTGATCGGCCGCAAGGCGGCCTTGACCGGCCTGTTCCTTTCGGCCCTCTTCGCGACGGCGGCGCCTACCCAATGGTTCGTCGGGCACCGGCTCGTCCGCAACGAGGCCATCCGGTTCGCCGCGGTCTGGTTCGACGCCCTGAGGCAAGGCGATCCCTACAAAGCGCAGCAGCTTACGCTCGACCCGCGGTTCCGCTGTCCGAAAGGCGAAACCTACCGCGAGTTCTATAGCCGTTATCCGAACTGGGGCAACGAGCTGAAGCGGTATGTCCTGCAGCCGCCGGTCCGGGCGCTGTTGGCGCTGGGGCCGAAGGCGCTGGTGCGCTTCTATGAAACGGCCGACCAGGGAGAGCAGGAGGCCCGCCCCTGGGTGCAACTGACGTACGCCGTCACGTACGACGACCCCGCCGAAGGGGCCACCACATTTTTCATTACGCTGGCGATGGATCGGTTCATGGTGGCCGGCCGGCCCGACTGGCGGGTGACCCGCGTCGACGGCGCCGTCCACCCGGAAGGCTGGTAATCACCAAGAAAGGTGTCTCATGCTCCGCACCAAGACGTTCCTGATCGTCGCCGCTTTGGCATCGGTTTCGCTCCCGGCCCGCGCCGAGGGGCCCGCGCATCGCCGGCTCGCCGCCGTGCCGTTCGCCAGCGTGAAGATCGAGGACGAGTTCTGGACTCCCCGCCTGGCGACCAACCGCGAGAAGTCGCTGCCGCACAACTTCGCCTGGTGCGAAAAGACCGGGCGGATCAGCAACTTCGACAAAGCGGCCGGCAAGGCGCCGGGCAAGTTCGAGGGCATGTTCTTCAACGACTCGGACCTCTACAAGGTCCTCGAAGGCGCCTCGTACTCCCTGGCCGATCGCCCCGATCCGGCGCTGGAAAAGACGGTCGATGACATTATCGCCAGGATCGCCGCCGCCCAGCAGAAAGACGGTTACCTGAACACCTACTTCACGCTCGTCGAGCCCCAGAAGCGATGGACCCAGGAGCCCGTCAAGCACGAGCTCTACTGTGCGGGCCATCTCATCGAAGCGGCGGTGGCCCACTGGCGGGCAACCGGCAAGCGGACCCTGCTGGACGTGGCGATCCGCTTCGCCGATCACATCGACCGCACCTTCGGCCCGGAGAAGAGGCTCGCGGTACCCGGCCACGAGGAGATCGAGCTGGCCCTGGTGAAGCTCTACGAGGCGACCGGCCAGGAGCGGTACTTCAAGCTGGCCAAGTTCTTCATCGACCTTCGCGGCGACGCGTCGAAGCGGAAGCTCACCGGACCCTACGCCCAGGACCAGGCGCCCGTCAGGCAGCAGACCGAGATCGTGGGCCACGCGGTCCGGGCGATGTATCTCTTCTCCGGCGTGGCCGACGTGGCCGCCTACTCGGGCGACCAGGAGCTGATCGGCGCCATGGACCGCCTCTGGCAGGACGTTGTCGGGCGGAAGATGTACGTCACCGGCGGGATCGGCGCCCGGCACAAGAGCGAGGCCTTCGGCGCGGCCTACGAGCTGCCCAACGACTCCGCCTACTGCGAGACGTGCGCGGCGATCGGGCTGGCGTTCTGGGCCCACCGCCTCAACCTCCTCCACGCCGACGCCCGCTACGCCGACGTGCTGGAGCGGGCCCTTTACAACGGCATCCTCTCCGGAATCGCCCTGGACGGCCAGCACTTCTTCTACGTCAACCCGCTGGCCTCCGCCGGCAAGCACCATCGCCAACAGTACTACCCCTGCGCCTGCTGCCCGACAAACGTCGCGCGGCTGGTGCCCTCGGTGCCGGGCTACGTGTATGCGGTCGGGGAAGGCGTGAAAGAGCCGCAGGAGCAATCGCCGTCGCTGGTGAAGCTTCACCCCTCGCTCGTCCGCGAGGGCAAGGGGCCGCCGGCCCTGTACGTGAACCTTTACATTGCGGGCACCGCGCAGGTGTCCCTGGGCCTCGCGAAGGTTTCCGTCAGGCAGGATACCCGCTACCCTTGGAACGGGAACGTGAAGATCACACTCACGCCCGACATCCCCGTCATGTTTGACGTTTGTCTGCGAATTCCCGCGTGGTGCCGTGGTGCGGCAGTCACCGCTTCGACCTCGGAGGGGAAGGGCATTCCGCGGGCCGGGTACTACGTGCTTCATCCATCGCGCCCCTGGAAGGCCGGCGACACGATCGACGTAAACTTGGAGATGCCCATCGAGCGGATCGAGGCCAACCCCGCGGTCAAGGCCGACGTCTGCTGCGTGGCCATCGAGCGGGGCCCGATCGTCTACTGTTTCGAGGGCGTGGACAACGGCGGCCGCGCGCAACAGATCGTGTTGCCCCGCGATCCTCACTTCGCCGCCGAGCACGGCAAGGACCTGCTCCACGGCGTGACGGTTGTCCGGGGCGTGGATGACGCCGGGCGGCCCATCCTCGCCGTGCCGTACTACGCGTGGGACCATCGAGAGCCGGGCGAGATGGCCGTCTGGGTCCGCCAGGCGGGCAAACCGCCGGCCGCCGCGCCGGGCGAACCGTCCGCAGACGATCCGCCCTGGCGCGGGCTGCTCTATCGCCCGCTGGACCCCGCCGTGCTTGGCCCTGCGGCGGCACCGTAGCCCGCATCAAGACGCCGGTTGCTACAGCCGCTTGCCCGGTGTAAGATATTGGTATGGACTCAATCATACGGGACGTGAGCAGTATCGAGTCGGATGAGCGCCGTGTTTACGAGGCGGTGCTCGGCCATGCGCTCCGCGAGGACCAGCAGGTGATGCTCCGCGTGATCGAACTCAAGAAAGAGCCCGACGAGTCTATTCGCCAGAAGGCGAGGGAAGAATTCCACGAGCTTTGCGGGGAGGGCACGGAGAACCGCCAACGGCAGGGCATTTCTGTCGAGGAAGCAGATAAGGCGCTCGAAGAGGCCATGCGGGCAGTTCGTTTCCGGAAGATAGAGTAATGCGGGCCGTGCTCGATTCCAACGTGCTGGCCCGTGCGGTGTACAGTGTGGGTGGCCCTGCCGAAGAGGTTGTACGGAGATTGGTGGCCCCGCCGCACATGCTCATTGTTTCCGAGTTCCTTCTGACGGAGCTACGCCGGGTGCTTCGCTATCCCCGGTTGCGGCGCGTTCATAGGTTTGACGACCGGAAGATTGAGCGCGCTGTCGCAGTCCTTGAGTCCGTTGCTGCAAGCATAGAAATGCGGGAGCAGGACGTTGTTCGGGTAGTGCCGCACGACCCGGACGATGACCATGTCGTTGCAGCGGCTATCGTCGCCGGGGCCGATGTTCTCTGCACGCGGAACCGACACCTCTACCATGAATCCGTCGTCACCCACTGTCGGGAGCATGCCGTTGAAATCATGGACGATATCGAACTGCTTGAACGGCTGCGGCAAGGGCACGAATAAGCGCAGCGGCTGTGCATCCGGACTACGCGGCGCGTTTCACCGCGCCCGGCTCGGCCGCGAAATGGACGGCGATCGCCCGCAACTGCCCGTCACGCTCGACGAGCAGTTCCAGCGGACCGGGCAGGGTCGCGACGAGCTTGGTGAATGCGGCGTCGTCGGCGAAGTCGCGACCGGCCACTTGCAGGATGCGGTCGCCGACGCGGAGCCCGGCCTGCGCGGCCCGCGAGCCCGCGACCACGTTTCTGGTTGGGATCGGTGCCGGGCAGGAGGGCCAGGATGTTGCGGAAGTTCGGTGGGAACGGCTGGAAGCAGCCCTGCGTGCCGGCCGGCGCCAGGTGGCGCCCCGCGAGGCCGGCGACGAGGTAGTCGGCGGCCGCACGGTTGCCGGGACTGCCCGCTTCTCGCCCGTCCATGCCCTTGTCCGCCAGGACGCGGACGTGCTGGAACAGGTCGGCCGCGGTGAGCGAATCGAGGGCCGCCTGGTAGCCGGCACTCTTGTCGGCCCCGGCACCCATACGGGGCACGGTGCCCGACGGCGACCGCGCAGGGCGTGCCATCCTGCCGGCGAACGCGGGCGATCGGAAGAACTCTTAATATCGGTCTTTTCGTTCCCTCGGCCGGGGGCCCCTCTTGTCGCCTTCCCGGCGACGCTGGTATACTGCGGTCCGGTTGCGGTTCTGTAGGAAGTCGGGGGTCCCCCCTTTTTCCCCTGTGGATTCATGGAGTGACGTGTGGGAGTTAAGAAAACGGGTAAAGGCCGGCGGAAACTCGGCCGCAAGAAGCGTCGGATGCGGGCCAAGATTCGGCACCGCAAATAGTCATGGCGCTGGCTGGGCGGTCGGGTGAGCTAGACCAAGGCGACCGCCGGCCGCGACATGGCCGAACGGTTCTGGCGAATGCCGGGCGACGAGGCCTTCCGGGCCGGGCTCTTCCAGGATCCGGGAATGCTGCTCCTGTTGCAGGAGTTGGGCGGGCCCCATGCCTGTTTGGATCGCACGCATCCGGCAACGGCGTCAAGAGCATCGAGATTTATTGAGCGGGCGATTGCCGCGGATGTGCATCCGCGGCTATTGACCAGTGCCCGTCGAGCCGCCCTACTTGACCAGGAACGCCAGCGCGGCGAGCCCTGCCAGAATGGCAACGGCCGCCAGGATCGCCCACGCCAGCCAGACCTGGCCGGCCTTTTCGTCCCGACTCTGCTCGAGCTTAGCCTTGCGACGCTGGAATTCCATGCTGTCTTCGTAGCGGAGTCGGAACCGCTTGTTGCACAGCGGGCACTCGGCCAGCTTGCCCAGCATCTCCCTGCTAATCTCCAGGGGATGGCCGGCAGGGCAAGGAATGTGGATCTGCTTGGTTTCAGTCTCTTCCAAGAGTGGTTCGACCGTGGCGTTCAGGGAGCGAATCTCCTCGGGGGTGGGCCCTTCAGTCGGCGGCGACTCGGTCTGGGGCGGCGGCATCGGCGCAGGCGCGTCCGGCGTGTACCCAACGCCCGGCGTGTACCGAACGCCCGGCATGGACCCGATACCCGGCATGGTGAGCGGTGGCGGCGGGCTGGCGGGAGAAGGCATCGGTCCGCCCGGCATCTCCGGCATCTCGGGCAACTCGAAAGGCAGCGAGGCCTTCGCATGAGGATCGAACGGCAGGACGAACTGATCGCCCGTCTTCTCCGGCGCCGATTCGGCGGACGATGACGCGGCGGGGGCCGTGCCCGGGGCGATCGGCTGCAGCCCAAACGGCTGCGGTCCCAAGGGCCGTGGTCCAAACGGCTGCAACGGCGGCGGGCCGCCCGTGGGCCAAGGGGTGTACGGATACGGCGGCGACGGGGCCGCGGGCGGCGACGGGGCCGCGGGCGGCGACGGGGCCGCGGGCGGCGAAACGACAAAGGCCGTCCCGCAATAGGGACACTGACACACCTGCCCGACGCTCGCCGGATCCCCTTGCAGGAGGTGGCCGTTCGGACAGTAAAATGGGAACGACATGCCCGACACCTAACCTTGTAATGCTTCGCTCAGGGCCAACCAGAGGGCTTCGAGCGATTGGGGAATGACGCGCGTCCCTGCCAGGACCGGCATGAAATTCGTAT
>JBEKCP010000104.1:0-12293 GCA_050014815.1 Thermoguttaceae bacterium
GGGGCTGGCTCCCCTCACCCCAACCCTCTCCCGGAGGGAGAGGGGGACTTCTATGACTCCGGCGGGGCAAGGTCGAGGGCCGGGGATTCCGCGGCGCCCTTTTCCGCGGCCGGCCTCGGCCGCACGCGGCCCTCCAGCCGCTCCAGTTGCGGCAGGATCGAGCGTGCCGCGTCGTCCACGTTCCGCAAGAGCCGCATGATGCGGCCCTCGAAGTAGTGGGCCAGCACGCCGGCGGGAATCGCCACGATCAGCCCGGCAAGAGTGCAAATCAACGCGGCGTAAATCCCGGTCGCCAGCGATTCCGTCTTGTTGGCGCCTGGCGCCATGTGGGCGGTCTGAAAGAAGGCGATGATGACGCCGTAGACCGTTCCGGCCAGGCCGAGCATGGGCGCGAGGTTGAAAGTCAGGCCCTGCCAGCGGACGTTGCTGTACAGCCGCGAGCCCTCGCGCTCGCAGGCCTCGGACAATGCGCGTTCGACGTCGGCGGAGGGCCGGCCCGCCTTGGCCAGCATCGCCCGGAACACGACGGCCGCCGAGGAGGGATACTGCTTGGCGAGCCGCTGGGCCTGGCGGAGGTCCAGATCGCCCTTGCGGCCGGCCAGGGCGCGGATGCCGGCCAGCAGGTCCGTGGGCGCGACCCGGCTCCGCCGCAGGCCCAGGAATCGTTCCAGCGCAAACGTTAGCGCGACCAGCGAGAGGACCAGGATCGCGTAAAGGGCCCACATGTGGCCGCCCTCGTTCCACACGATCTGGATCAGGTCGAATTTCTCCTGGATCAGGTTGCCCGCCTGGTGGGCGTCTTTCCGGTCCGGCTCGCTCTGGGCCAGCGCGGCGGCGGCGTGCTGGTCGCTCTCTTCGGCCGACAACAGCTTCGTGGCAGGCGGCTTGGCAGCCGTCTTCCCCTTGTCCTGCCCGAGGGCCGACTGAAACCATGCGAAACATAGGGCAAGGCCCAGGCCCACTCCCACCATTGCAGCACGGCGGCAGAAGAGGGCCCAGCGGGCCAGTTGGTCGTTGTGATTCATCTTGGGATCTGTGGGGTTACGGTTGGAGGGCCTTGATTCGCTCTTTGGCCAGGGGGGCCTTGTCGCTGGCGGGAAATCTGTCGATCAGTTCCTGGTACTGCTTGACGGCCTGGCTTTTCTTCTGGAGGACCTCGAAGCAGCGGGCCGCCTCGTAGCAGGCGTCGGCCTGCCACTGCGGGTATCCGTATCCGTAGATGACCCGGAAGAAGCTCTTGACCGCTTCCGCGTGCCGCTTCTGCTGGAACTGGATCTCTCCGATCATGAACTGGGCGCGGGCCGCCGCTTCGCCGTTGGTCTTGGTCAAGACGTGATCGTACTCGGCCGCCGCCTCGTCGAGTTTGTCGAGGTTCTGGAGGGCCCAGCCCCGCTCGTAGAGCATCTCGGCGAAGCAGGGCGAGTCGGGAAAATCCTTGACGGCTTGATCCAGGAGATCGAGGGCCTTCTGCCAGTTTTCGTGCCGCTGGGCCGGCTCGGCCTTCATCAGCCCCAGCGCCTCCGCGCTGTGCAGGAGCACGAGGGCCTGGAAGTCCTTCGACGACGGGCCTTTCGCCTGCTGGTAGGCGGCCAGGGCCTCGGGGTATTTCTTGAGTTGGAAGAGGCACTCGGCTTCCATGAACGCGGCGTCGGCCGCCAAGGGGCCGCGGGGCCAACTGTCTCGCTGCATGCGGAACGTCCGCTGGGCCTCGGCCGCGTTGTCCAGGCGGAAGTAGGTCCAGCCGAGCTTGTGGGCGGCCTTCTCCCCCAACTCGCTCTTGCCCGCCTTGTCCAGCGCCGCCGCGTAGGCCGTGGCCGCCGCCTGGAACTTGCCCGCCTTGTACGCCGCCTCGCCGACGTGGAACTGGCTCTCCGGCCAATGAAAACTGGCCGGACACTGCTTGACCAACTGGGCGAAGACCTCGACCGCCTCGGCCTCCTTCCCGTCGGCCCTGAGCGCCCAGGCCAGCTTGTAGAGCACCTTGTCGGCGGACGCATAGTTCGGGTCCTCCTTCAAGAGGGTCCGGAAGGTGGCGGCCGCCTCGTGGGGCTTCTTCAGCTCCACCTGGCACAGGCCGAGGACGTAGCGGGCGTCGGTTTTCTCGGCCGGCGTGGCGTCCGCGACGCCCAACAGGGCCGCAAGGTCCGGCGCCGCCTCGGCAAACTTGCCAAGTTGGTGCCGGGCTATGCCCCGGGCATACCGCGCGCGAGTCACCAGGGCGTGCTGCGGATACTTCGTCACGAGCGTATCCTGGGCGGCCTCCGCCCCGGCGAAATCGTTCTGATCGAACAGGGCCCAGCCCAGGCCGTAGAGGGCGCGGGGCGCCAGCGGGTCTTGGGGCCACTCGTTGGCCACCCGGCGGTACTCGGCGGCCGCGGTCTTCGGGTCGCCGCCGGCGGCCGCGTATTCCGCCAGGCGGAAGTGGGCCCGGTCCAGCAGCTTGCTCTCGGAAAACTCGGCCGTGAGCTTCTGTAATGTCTCCTTCGCGCGGGCCGCGCTCCCCTGACGATAGTAGACGTGGCCCAGCAGCAGGAGCGTCTCGTAGGCCTGACGCCACTTGGGACGGGCGGCCAGCGAGGCCTCCAGGGCCGTGGCCGCATCGCCGAATTCGTTCTGCTCCGCCAGATCGGTCCCGAGCAGGTACTGGGCCTCGGCCAGGACATCGCGGTCCTTCACCTGCGGGACCACGGACCGCAGCCAGGCGACGGCCTCCTTGTATTTCTTGTCGAGGTGCAGGGCGATGGCCCGCCGGACCTTCCAGGTCTCGGCGTCGGCGTGCTGGGGATATTTTTCGATGAGTTCGGCGTAGAGCTTCTCGGCCTCGCCGAGCCGGCGTTGGCCCAGCCGGGCCTCGGCGGCCACGTAGGTCGCGTCCGGCAGTAGCTTGTGCGCCGCGTACGCGGCACGGAAAGCGTCGGCGTGCAACTGGGCCGCGGCGAAATCGCCCTGGGCCAGCGCCAGGCGGCAGGCCGAGTACAGGGCCTGCGGCGCGACCGGGTCTTTCGGATACTTCGTGGCCACCGCCGCGTAGATCCCGACCGCCTCGCCGCGCCGCGCGGGGATCTCGGCAACGGCGTCGGCCCGATCCAGGACCAGCGGGGCGGCCTGGGGGAGGTTCCCCGCGGCGGCCAACATCTTCTCCACCAGCGCCAGCGCCTCGGCCGGCCGTTTCTCCTCCAGGAGATTTCCCGTCAGGACGTCGCACTCCTTCAGGGCGGCCTCGATCTGCTTCGAGCCGGGGAACTTCGCCGGAATCGAGGCCAGCAGCTCGCCCGCCTGGTCATACTTCTTCAACTGCCCCAGGGCCACCGCCTGGCGGAGCGTGGCCAGATCGGCCATGGCGAAGCCTTTCCTGGCCGCGGCATTGGCAAACCACTCCGCCGCCGGCTGCTGCTGACCGGATGCCAACAACGTCTCGCCCCGGCGCATGACGACTTCGGGGACCAGGGGGCTCTCGGGATACTTCTTCAGGAAATCGTCATAGGCCTTTGCCGCCTCGGAGGGCCGCTTCAACTCCTCCTCGGTCACCCCGAGGGCATAAAGGATGTCGGCCAGGAGTTTCTCGTCGGGTCCTTCGACGACGGCGCGGGAGTAGAACTTCACCGCGTCGTCCTTCCGGTCGCGGTAATAGGCGCAGTCGCCCCGCGTAAACAAGGCCCGGGCAAGGGACTTGCTCTTCGGATAGTTCTTGATCAGCGTGTCGAGGGTTGCGGCCGCGGCGTCGAAAAGCTCAGGCTTACCTCCCCGGGCCAGCCTGAACTGCGTTACGCCCAGGTAAAGCAAGGTCGCGTCCATCGACTCGAACTTCGGATAGCTCTTGACGACCGTCTCGAAGCACTGCCGGGCGGCGTCCAACTGGTTGGCCTGAAGATGGCAGACACCGAGGTAGTGCTGGGCTCGGTCCAGGCGGGAATCCGCCGGGTAGGACTTGATGAACTTCGTCCACTCCTCGGCGGCCAGGTCATAGACCCCGCGATTCTGAAAAGCCACCGCTGCCATGTACTGCCGCGTGGCCGTCTCCACGTCCTCGGCGGAGACCGCGGGGACATGGAAGAATCCCGCACCGGCCCATACTGCTAGACCGCAGCAGAGACGCACGAGAGCCTTCATTACCGATACCTCGGCGAAATCGTAGGTGGGTCGGTGGGCACCATGCCAGACCATGCTTCGCATGGCACCCGGTTGGTGGAATCGTAGGGCGGGTTGCGGGCGCCGACGCCTCGTGTCAGTGCCCGCGGCCCACCTTACTATCATAACCGCCCGGAGGCGAGCAATACAGTCCCCTCCCTGCGCCGGGTGGCCCGGATAGCTTTGCCTATCCGGGCCGCGTTGGCGGCAAGGGTCTTCGGCACGGCCTCCTGTGCCTTCGGCGCCCCGATAGCAAGCTATCGGGGCCACCCGCGACCCGCTATGATGGGCCATGGCCGGCACCGGAAACGCACCCAGCGCGTGAGAAATCCCTTGCAGTCGAACTCGCCACCCATCGAACCCTGGCAGTGGGTCGCCTTTGGGGCGCTGGTGGCGGGGCTCTTGGCTGCGGACCTGCTGGTCTTTCACCGTCGGCCTCGAACCCCCTCGCTATGGGGGTCATTCGGCGCAGTCGCCCTGTGGTGCCTGCTGGCCATGGGATTCAATGTCTTCATCGCCTGGTGGCGGGGCGGAACGGCCGGCCTCCAGTTCCTCACCGGCTATCTGCTGGAATGGTCGCTGTCGATAGATAATGTCTTCGTATTCGCCGTCATCTTCCGCTATTTTCAAGTCCCCTCGCATTACCAATACCGCGTATTGTTCTGGGGAATCCTCGGGGCAATTCTGATGCGGCTGGGGTTCATCCTGGCGGGGGCGGCCCTGGTGGCCCGGTTCCACGTGGTGCTGCCGCTGTTGGGGTTGCTCCTGCTCTACACGGCCTTGAGGCTGGCCCGGCCCGGCGCCGACCAAATCGATCCGGACCGGAACCTCGTGCTACGGCTGGCCCGCCGCTGGCTCCCCATGAGCCGCAAGACCCTGGCCGATCGCGGCCCGGCCGAATGCGGCGGGGCCTTCCTCGTCCGAGAAGACGGGCGGCTGCGGGTCACGCCCTTGTTGCTGGTCTTGCTGGTGATCGAGACGAGCGACCTCCTCTTTGCCGTCGACAGCGTCCCCGCCATCTTCGGAATTACCCGCGACCCCTTCATCATCTTCACGTCGAACATCTTCGCCATCTTGGGGCTCCGGGCACTGTACTTCCTGCTGGCCGGCGTCATGCGGTTGTTCCGGCACCTGCACTACGGCCTGGCGGCCGCGGTGGGCTTCGTCGGCCTGAAGATGATCGGCGAGTGGCTCTTTCCGCGCGGAGAAGGCGGCGATCTGGTGCCCATCGGGCTCTCGCTCGGGATCATTGCCGGGCTGTTGGCGGCGGCGATCGTCGCCTCGCTCATTTCCCAGCGCCGCCAACGGGCGGAGGACCGGCGAAGAGAATGACCCGGTACTTCAACACCAGCGGCTTGCCGGGCTCAAGCGTGATCGGCTCCAGCCCCGGATACGATACGTTCAAGAAGCCGAACCCGTGCCGCAAGAGCCAGCCGTTCTTGGGATAACCCGGGTTCGACGGCACGTCTTCCACGCGGGCGCCGGCGGGTCTTCCATGGAAGACGCCGCTGATCTCCGCCCAGGGATGCCGGGCCAACACACCATCCTTCTCGGCGATGCCCTCGTCGGTGCGAATGACGGTCTTCGCGCTCCCGCCGTCGCGGGGAGCGAAGCGGAAGCAGAAGCCGCCGAAGCCCTTCTTGCCCTCCGGCGTGCCGGCGATCTGGACCGGCCGGTCCACGGCATCCAGCCGCAGTGTAAACTCCAGGAGCCGCCGGCCCTCGGACGCCGCGTGCGCGAGGATCTCGACCTCTTCACTAACGAACTTCCGATCGCCGTCGAACCAGCCGTTCTCGACCGCCAGCCGGGCCACTGCGCCGCCGGTCTCCCGCGCCTTCCAGCCGACGAATCGCTGCTGGAATTCCTTGACGGTCCAGATGTCCCCCTTCTTCCCGCCGACGGTCACCTCCGACCACATCCACGAGATGCCGCGGTGGTGCGGGTGGTCCTTGTTGAAATCGTCCGTGAGGACCGTGCCGTCCGGGGCGTAGACGGGGTGCAGATACGACGACCGCCGCATCGACTCCGGGAAGCCCGGCGCCAGGATCATGCCGAAGTTGTAGACGAACACCGGCTTGCCGCCGTCGGACAACTCCAGCCCGGTCGGGCTCACCTGGCGGAACTCGAAGGAACCCGTGCCTCCGGCCGCCTGGCTCGGTCCCAGAACGGCTCCCGCCGTCACAAGCCAGGCTTGGACCAGACGACTGCACAGCGATCGTTGCCGCACGTCCATAGTGGTTCTCCGTAAGTACATGTCGCCGCGAACGTTACGGTTGATCCTGGGAGCGTGAAAGGATCAGCCGCTTTCAAGGCGTAGTGTTTTCTGTTTGTGTTCCGGGTGAAGGGCCTGTCTGAGCCGTTGGCGGCTTTCACCTGCCCACCTCCGATGATACATACCGAGTCGAACAGGTTCAACTCGCGGCGAGGGGCAGCGGTTTGCCCGGATTATTCATGGCCAAACACTAGCCCGAAGCGCAAGCGAGGGACTGCCAACGAGTTCCCCCTCGCTTGCGCGTCGGGCTAGTGTCGAGCAAACTGCGCCCCTATGCCGTGCCCATGAATAATCCGGGCTAACGCCAGTGCCATTCATGTCAAGAACCGTTTCCAGACACTTTTCCCTCTCCGGACAGGAAACCGTGAAGACAATGGTTCCTCACACCTTTTCCCGCTCCGCTCAATGGCACGCACACTTCTATACCCGGCCGACCGACGTGGGCTCGCGGGGCGCAAAATACCAGACGCCGCCGCGCCGCCTCCAAATCTGCTTCTGCGAGACCACCTGCTGCCGCCCGTCGCCCAGATCAATGAGGATTTGGACCGTCACCTCGGCCACCTGGTCGGCGCTGCGGCGGACCGATGCCACCTCGATCCCGGAGGCGCCTTGCCGGCGGAAGTCGCCGGGGACGGGTGGCGGATTTCGGGCAAGCCACCGCCGGAGGTCCCGATCCAACGCGGGCTCGACCAACTGGAGCATTTGCCGCACGTCCCGGCAGAGCCAAGCCTCGGACCAGCGGCCCGCGCGTTGTTCGAGGCCGTTGGGCATGGCCGTCTCGATCGGCCCGGCCGCGTTTCTCCATCGCCACGCCGCGGCCGCCAACGCCAGGCCCACCACGAGCAGGGCGAGGAGCATCCGGCGGCCCGGCATGCGGAGCACGGCTCGCCCGGCCGCCGCCATCGAGGCATCGCGGGAAGCGGGCCAGACGACCAGGTGTGGCCGCCACTCCGAGAACCCCGACCGCACGGCTGCGCCGATCGCCTCCCGCGGGGCGGCCGCCGCGATCAGACCCGTGCGATCCAGCCGATACCATTGCCGGCAACGGCGGCAGTACACGCGGCGGCCGAGCTTCTCCCAGGACACCAGGACCGCCTGGCCGCATTGGGGGCACGCCAGCCTCACCTGCCCCGGCAATCCGGTCTCACCAGGATGGTTGTGACGGTCGCTCATCAGTTGATCCGATTGTAGTTTGGCGACGTTTCGTCGAGTCCCTGCCCCGTCCAGAGCCGGTTATCGCCCCACGGCAACGCACTGAGCGGATTGGCGGGGAAGGTCGTGCCCAGATTGGCCGGCTGCGGCTGGGCGACGCCGTCGGCCGAGACGTTGTAGCCCAGGTCCACCAGCGTGAGGCTGTCCGCATGGCCGTCGAGGAACACAACGTTCGCCCGGCCGGCGTGCCGGTCTTCGGCGGGCGAGAAGTAGATCACGATGTCGGTCCCCGTCTCGTCCGGGCCGTAGGGGTCGAACCCGGCCGCCCGGGAGGGCGAAGGCGAGTCCACCACGCCGGAGCCGCGGGGCCGCATGTGCGGCGGGTCGAGCGTCATCGAGTGGCCGCCGTGCGGTAGCCCGCCGCCCCGGCTGTCGCCGAAGGCGATGGTCCGGGCCTCGTCGGCCACGCGCCGGACCGGGTAATTGAGCATCGGCGTCGTGACGACGCCGTCGGTCAGGTTCCGGCTGTTGCCCAGGTACTGGAAGTTGTAGCCGTACGCCCCGTTGCGGATGCTCAGGTTGTCCGGCGGGATCATCGACGATCTCGCCGGGCTGCTGGGCATCGACGGGTCGGAGAATATCTCGTTATCGAGCGGGACGGACGTGTAGGTCGTGTCGGAGGCGCCGGCCGCGACGATCGCGTCGGGATTCTGAACGGGCCGCCCCAGCAGGTCCGAGATGATCCATTGCCACCGCGGCCGCACCACGCCCCACTTGTTCACCACGCTCGGGTCCTCCCAGCGGTAGGGCGGAAAGTTGCCCTGGGTGTCGCGGAACTGCGCGAGGCCCAGGTAGATCTGCCGGAGGTTCGACTTGCACTGGATCGAACGGCCCGCCTCCCGCGACTTGACGATCGCCGGCAACAACATGGCCATCAGCGCGGTAATGATGAAGATCACGACCAGCAATTCGACTAGCGTGAACGCACGGCGGCAGCGACGCATGGCATGGACTCCAAGGTTTCGAGGCTGTACAAGGACAATGGTTGCCGGCACTCGGGCGGGAGGGGCACGGCAATCCATAGGTTCCGCGCCCGAGTGCCGGCGAATAATAGCCGCGGGTGTATACCCGCGGGAGTTTGTAGAGACCGAGCCTATTTCGCGCAGTACGACAGCGCCAGCAGGGCGTAGCCGGTCACCAGGTTGGGGTCGCCCTCCAGCCACCGGCTCTCCGGGTTGGCCCACGAGCCGTTGGGACGCTGGCGGGCGGCCAGCTCCTCGGCCAACTCCCGCCGCCAGTCGTGCTTGACGCCCCGGGCGTCGTCGAAACGGTCGGTGCCCGCCGCCGCCAGGGCCTTGGCAAAGACGTGATAGTAGTAATACAGTCCGTCGCCGCCGAGGCCGGGGTTGGTTTTCAGGTCGTAGTGCTGTTGGGCCCATTGGGTGGCCGCCTTCACGCGGGGGTCGTCGGGCCCGACGCCGGCGTAGAGCATGCTCTTCAGCCCGGCGTAGGTCATCGCGGCGTAGCTTCGCAGCCCGCCGTTGGCCGTTTTGCCCGCCGGGCTGTCGCCGCCGCCCGCGCAGGTGTAATAGAAACCGTTGTCGGGGTTCTTCGAGGGGAACTCGGTGGTGTTGTTTTCGCTCTCCAGGTTCTGGTTCCGCGAGACGAAAACGAGCGCCCTTTGCAGCGCCTCGTCATTGGGGCCGGCCCCGGCGGCCACCAGGGCATCGACGAGGAACGACGTGTTCGAGAGGTCGGGCCGCTTGTGCTTCCCGTAGCCCGCCCCGCCGTAGAACAGGTCGGAGCGGTCCTTCCCCTGGGCCGGGCCCCATTGGGTCGCCCGAATGTAACCGTCCGCGGCCTTTATTATCTTGTCGTAACGCTTGCCCTTGTTGGCTTCGGTGAAACAGAGGACCGCCAGGCAGGTTTCGTAATTGTGGTAATCGAGTTTGGGCGTATAGATGCCGCCGTCCGGCTGGACGGAGCCTTCCAGGAGCCGGAGGGCCTTGGCGACCGTCGGGTCGCTCGGCCCGCGCCCGTTGCGAAGCATCGCCGTCGTTACCAGCGCCGTCAGGCCGACGCCCGCCTGAGAGCTCCAGGACCCGTCGGCCGCCTGGCTCTTGACGAGGTAATCGAGTCCCCGGGCGACCGTTTGCTGGAATTGGGCGGGGTCGGGGCCCAGCCGCGGAGCGGACGGCGTGGCCTCAGCCGCCCTCACAACGGCGCCCATCGCCACCGCACCGCAGACAACGCCGGCGGCCAGACCGAAACGTCGCCAAACCCGCGCGGAGCGAACATCGTTCATTGGACACCTCGCCAGAAAAAAGTTTGTGTAGAATCGCAGTTGCTCTTAGAGCACTCTTCGTGCCAGGATTCTTCTGCGGGACACGGATCGTGTTATCCTCTTCGCCAGCAAGGGATTGCGTCGCCGCCGCCAGAAACCTGGACCCGCCGGCGTGTCGAGCCGATCGACAGGCGTGTCGAAAACCCCGACAGGCAGGTGAAGTACGGCAAAAAGCCCCCCCATTGCATGGGGGGGGGTGCTCGCTGGAAAGCACACTCGATTGACGCCCACCGCCCCGGCAGGGTAACGTGAGAGTAGCACGATGGGCCGCGATCCGCTCCCGAGACCTCGACCATGCGTCGGCCGATTCAACTCCAACTGCTGCTGCCCATGCTTGCCGTCGTGGTCCTGGCGATCGTGGCGGCAAGCGGCGCCAGCGCCTACTTGGGGGCGGTCCGGGCCAGGCAGGTGCAGCGGCAACACCTGGACTGCGTGGTGGACACGCTCCGCCAGGCCAAGTTTCCCTTGAGCGAGCCGGTGCTGCGGCAGATGAGCGGCCTGTCGGGGGCCGAGTTCATCTTCCTCGACACGGACGGCCGGATCCGGGCCCGCACGCTGGCCCTGGACCACGAAGGCCGCCGGAGGCTGGACCAGCTTGTCGAGGGCAACCCGCGGGGCGACACGCCGCTCCAGGCTGAGATCGAGCTGGCCGGGCGGACTTATCTGGCCGAGCGTGTGCCGATCCCGGGGCTTCCGCCGGCCGACACGGCCGGCTGGCTGGTGGTCCTCTACTCTGAAGACCTCTGGTCGGCGGCGGTGCGGCAGGCCGTCTGGACGGCGCTGGCCGCCGGGGCCCTGGCCGTCGCAGCGGTGGTCGTGGTGACGGCGCTCTTGGCCCAGCGGCTGGTGCGCCCCATCCGCCGGCTCGGCGACCAGACGGCCGCGATTGCCAGCGGCGATTTCACGCCCGTGGCCGTCTCAGAGCGCGACGACGAGATCCTCGATCTGGCCGTCTCGATCAATCGGATGACCCAGCGGCTGGGCCAGTACGAGCGCGAGGTCCGCCGCAGCGAGCAGGCCCGCACCCTGGGACAGCTTGTCTCCGGCATGGCCCACCAGCTCCGCAACGCCGCCACGGGCGGCCGCATGGCCGTCGAGCTTCACCAGCGGGACTGCACGATTGCGGCGGGCCGCGAGTCGCTGGAAGTGGCCCTGCGGCAACTCCGCCTGATGGAGTCCTACCTTCAGCGGTTCCTCACGCTCGGCCGGCCGCGCCGGGCGAGCCGCGAGATCGTACACCTTGGCCCGCTGGTGGACGACGTGGCGGCCCTGGTGCGTCCGGCGTGCCTGCACGCGGGCATCGACCTCTCGGTCGTCCGGCCGCCGGAGCCGCTCATGGTCCAAGGCGATCCGGAAGAACTGCGGCAGTTGGCCCTGAACCTCGCGATGAACGCCGTGGACGCCGCGGGCGGTCCCGGCTCGGCGGGGGCCAGAATCGCCGTCGAATTGGCGCGGCTGGGGGACTCTCGGGCGACCCTCTGCGTGCGGGACACCGGGCCCGGACCGGCCCAAGCGGTCGCCGCCGGGCTGTTCGAGCCCTTTGTGACGGGCAAGCCGGACGGCACCGGCCTGGGCCTCTTCGTCGCCCGTCAGATCGCCGAGGACCACGGCGGCATCATCCGCTGGCGACGCTCCGACGGCATGACGGAGTTCACCGTCGAGCTGCCGCTGGCGGGCTGAGCATATTACAATAGTGTTTAGCGGGCGGGCTTGCCCGCCGAACGATTTGCGGAAACAAGCATTCATCACGCGGCGGGCAAGCCCGCCCGCTAAACGATAGTCTGCCCTATGGCCCATTGGCTGATCGTCGACGACGAGCAGAGCATCTGCTGGGGGCTGGCGAAGCTGGCCGAGGAGCTGGGGCATACCGCGGCCACGGCCGCCACAGCCGAGCAGGGCCTCGACTCGGCCCGGCAGCGCCGCCCCGACGTGATCGTGCTGGATGTCCGCCTGCCGGGCATGGACGGGCTGGCGGCCATGGAGCACTTTCGCCGGGCGGCCGGCGCGAGAGTGCCCATCATCGTTATGACGGCCTACGGGGAGCTGGCCACGGCCGTCAGCGCCGTTCGCAACGGCGCTTTCGACTACTTGACCAAGCCGTTCGACCTGGCGGTGGCCCAACGTGCGATCGGCCGCGCGCTGGAGCACGCCGCCCGAGAGCCCGCCGCGCCCGCGCAAGCGGCGGTCCAGGGAAGCGATCAACCGATCAAGGGCACTTCGCCCGCCATGCAGGAAGTATTCAAGCGGATCGCCCTGGTCGCGCCGTCGGAGGCCTGCGTCCACCTGCGGGGCGAGAGCGGCACCGGCAAGGAGTTGGCGGCCCGGGCCATCCACCGCTATAGCCGCCGCGCGGAGGGCCCTTTCGTCGCGGTGAACATGGCCTCGCTCGCCCCCACG
>JBEKCP010000105.1:0-12277 GCA_050014815.1 Thermoguttaceae bacterium
CCCGCCCGCTAAACGTGCCCAGTCCAACCGACCTACGATTTCGGCTTCGGGACTCGACCGCGTCGGTGGCCGCGGCGGTCTCGCGTGGCGTGCTCGATCTTGGCCTCGGAGAGCGGTTTGCCCATCTGGGCCCGCATCTGCTGGATCCGGTCCCGCAGGGCGGCGGCCCGCTCGAACTCCAGCGCCTCGGCCGCCGCGAGCATCTCGGCCTGGAGCTCCTCCAGGAACTCCTCGGTGATGTACTGCGACGTTTCGCCCCGGCCGACGGCCGCATAGGACTGGGCATGGGCGGCCGCCTCGGACTCGATCCCCAAATGGATCGCCTTGCGGATCGTCTCCGGCGTAATACCGTGCTGCCGGTTGTACTCCTCCTGCATCTGGCGCCGCCGCCGGGTCTCGTCGATCGCCCGCTGCATCGAGTCCGTCACCTTGTCGGCGTAGAGCACCACCTTGGCGTTGACGTTTCGCGCGGACCGGCCGATGGTCTGCATCAGCGAGGTCTCGCTCCGCAGGAAACCTTCCTTGTCGGCGTCGAGGATGGCCACGAGCGAGACCTCGGGCAGGTCGAGTCCTTCGCGGAGCAGGTTGACGCCCACCAGGACGTCGAACTCGCCTTGGCGGAGGTCCCGCAGGAGTTCGACCCGCTCGAAGGCGTCCAACTCGCTGTGGAGCCACTTGCAGCGGACGTCCTGTTTGCTGAAATAGGCGGCCAGGTCCTCGGCCAGCCGCTTGGTGAGCGTCGTCACCAGGACCCGCTGGCCGGCGGCCGTCCGCTGGCGGATCTCCGCCAACAGGTGCGGCACCTGCGAGCGGGCCGCCGCCACCTCGATCTCGGGATCCAAGAGCCCCGTCGGCCGGATCAACTGCTCGACCATCTGTCCGTCGGTCTGGGCCAGCTCGTAGGGCCCGGGCGTAGCCGATACGAAGATGACCTGTTGGAACCGCTTCTCCCATTCCTCGAACCGCAGCGGCCGGTTGTCAAGCGCGCTGGGCAGGCGGAAGCCGTGCTCCACCAGCGTCACCTTGCGGTTGTGGTCGCCGAAATACATCCCGCGAACCTGTGGCACCGTGACGTGCGACTCGTCGACCAGGAGCAGAAAGTCGTCGGGAAAGAAGCTGAAGAGCGTATCGGGCGCCGAGCCGGCCGGGCGGCCCGACAGCGGCCGGCTGTAGTTCTCGATTCCCGGGCAGTAGCCGACCTCCTGGAGCATCTCGATGTCGTAGCGGGTGCGGGCGCTGAGGCGGTGGGCCTCCAGGATCTTCCCCTGGTCTTTCAGCTCCGCGAGCCGCTCCTTGAGTTCCAGCTTGATGTCGTCGATCGCCTGCTGGATTCGCTCCTCCGGCATGACGAAGTGCTTGGAGGGATAGACGAACGCCTCCTGCGGCCGCTCGATAACCTCGCCGCTGGTGGGATCGATGACCGAGAGCCGCTCGACCTCGTCGCCCCAGAACTCGATCCGCAGGGCCGTCTCGCCGTAGCTGGGCCAGACCTCGACGCAGTCGCCTCGGACGCGGAACCGCCCCCGCTGGAACTCCACGTCGCCCCGCTCGTACTGGATGTCTACCAGCTTGCTGAGCACCTGGTCGCGGTCTACCGTCTTGCCGACGGCCAGGGCGACCATCATGGAGCGGTAATCCTCGGGCGAGCCGAGGCCGTAGATGCACGAGACGCTGGCGACGATGATCACGTCGCGGCGGCTCACCAGGCCGCTGGTGGCCGCCAGGCGGAGCCGGTCGATCTGCTGGTTGATCGCCGCGTCCTTCTCGATGTAGATGTCCCGCTGCGGGATGTAGGCTTCCGGCTGGTAGTAATCGTAGTAGCTGACGAAGTAATGGACCGCGTTGTGGGGAAAGAACTCCTTGAACTCGGAGTAGAGCTGCGCGGCGAGCGTCTTGTTGTGCGACATGACCAGGGTCGGGCGCTGGACCGCCTGGATGACGTTGGCCATCGTGAAGGTCTTGCCCGAGCCGGTCACGCCCATCAGCACCTGGTGCCGCTTGCCTTCGCGCAAACCGCCGACGAGGGCCTCGATAGCCTCGGGCTGATCGCCGGCGGGCTGGAAGGGGGCGGTGAGCTGGAACATAGATGCTCCCCTCTCCTTCCGGGAGAGGGGCAGGGGGTGAGGGCTCCTGGCGCCAAACGCCCGAAGTCGATCCTGGACACTCTCAATTGAGATTCTACCGCTCCGGGGGGCCGTTGACCATCCCGGCAGGCCGCGATAAGATCAAGTGAAGTCCGTTGATCGCCAATGCGGCGGGCCGAGTTCCCAAGCATGTGGCCTCATCGCCAGGAGGAAGTCGCCATGACTGTGGAAATCCCGCCGAAGCACGAGCAGTTCGTCAAGGCTGCCATCGCGCGCGGCCGGTTCACGAGCGAAGCCGATCTGGTCAGCGAGGCGATTCGATTGCTGGAAGAGCGCGATCGGCAGGCCGACTTCTTGCGACGTGAAATGCTGGTCGGACTAGAGGAGCTCGATCGAGGCGAGTACGTTGAATACGACGACGCGTCGCTCAAGGAGTTCCTAGAACAGGTCAAAGCCGAGGGGCGGCAGGCGCTCGAGGGCGGTTTGAGAGGCTAGACGCCGAGTACTGAGTACTCAGTACTGAACCGTGAAGTTGTTCCTTCCCACGGCCCCGAGGAACTCGCCCGAAAAATGGTGGGGCTCGCTTCGCTCGACCCACCATACACGTCTGAAGCGTGAAGTTGTTCCTTCCCAAGCTCTTGTGAACCGTGAGCCGCTCGAAACTACCGCCCTGCCTCAAGCAGCAACGGTTCCAGCCTCTTGCCAAGTTCCGGCGTGAGCGTGTCGAGCATCTCGCGGTCGAAGAGGCCCACTTCGATCATGTCGCGGAGGTGAACGCGGTCCTGGTCGCGGTGGGAGAGAAGTTTCATCCGCACCAGTCCGGCCAGGGAGACGACGGGCAGCCCGGGCGAGAGTTCTTGCCGCTCGGCCACGGTAGGCGAGGGCAGCTCGTATTCCGGCCGGACCTTTTCGCCGGACCAGACGAGGTGAACCGCATGCCGCGGGTTCGGATCGTCCCGGTCGAGGAACATGCCGACCCCCAGGACCTCGAAGTAGTCCATGCCGGCCGATAATGCGGCGGCCCGCGCCTGCGGAAGGTCCTCGCGGCGAAGCAGGATATCGACGTCCTTGGTGGTGCGGACCGCGGCCGGATCGCGGGTGGCGACCCAGAGGGCCACCGCCTGGCCGCCCACCAGCGCGAACGGCACCGACGCCGCTTCCATCGCGCGGCAGATCCGCTCCAGCCGGGCGGTAACGTCGTCCACGGCCATCGTGTGCCGACTCCAGAGGTCCGGCGGCTGGGGCATCGTCGCTCGTGGGCTCCTTCTGGCAGGGACGGGGCGAAACGTCAGCCGTCCCCGGACGCCACATTCTTGCGCACCCAATCGCGGAATGATCGCACGAGTGTCGTCTGGCGGACCGAGCCCATTTGCAGAAGAATCTCTTGGGCCCGAGCAATCGGAAAACCGGAGAGGCAAACGCTCGCATCGCGAGCAACGTAGCCGCCGTCCCCCGCCAGCTCGTACACCTGAAGCCGACGGCCGTTGAATCGCCACAATTCGGGGATGCCGAACGATGCGTAAATCGGCATCTTTCCCGCTGAATCGCGGCTCACTTCCACCTCCATCGCCAGGTCGGGCGGGGGATCGACATTGAAGTCCAACTCGGTCTTGTCCCAGACCCGCGGCTCGTTCTGCACGTAATAGCAATTGTCCGGCTCGAATCCCCGCTCAATAGCGGAGCGGCGGATGGTCATCGTCCGGCAACTCCTCAATGGAATATCGATCTCCATGGCCCAAATCTCGATCAGCGTGCCCAGCAGGGCAGCCAACCCTTCGTGCAGAGGCGATGGCGACATGATTTGCAGCTCCCCGCGGTCGTAGGTCATTCGAAGGTTCCAGTTGTCCGGCATATCGCGCAGGGCGACATAGGTTGCCCAGGGAATCCCGTGGAGAACCACCACGCGATCGCGGCTGGGAGCTTCTGCGGTGCTCATACGTCCCCCTCTCCCGCTCTAGGACGACTTCTGCATTTCCAGCGGCTCAATCTGCATGACGTGGAGCAGCGACACGGTGACCAGGCGGTCGTACACCGGCTCCGCTTCGTCCGGGGCGGGGATTCCGATGGCCACGGTAGATCGGCCCGCCATCGCCAGCTCGGGATGCCGTACCTCATACGTGCGGCCGTCGGTCAGCGTCATGCGGAACGGTTGGAACGGCCGGCGCTGGAGAAACTGGCGGATGTCTTCCGGTCGCATGGGGGCTCTCACGCCGAGGTGGTCGGGGTGGAAGGCGCGCCGCCGCCGTCGGCGCCGGCGGCCACCGGCGCCGGGGGCTCGGCTTGCGGCTGCGACATGGAGCCGAGGAAGACCAGGTGTTTCTTCTCGCCGACCTCCTTGACCTCGATGGTGATCGTGTCCATGCCCTGGAACTCGCCCTTGAGGATCTCTTCGGAGAGCGGGTCCTCGACGAAGTTCTCGATCGCGCGGCGGAGCGGCCGCGCGCCGAAGTCGAGGTTCGAGCCCTTCTTGACGAGGAACCTCTTCGACTCGTCCGTGAGCACGAGCTTCAGGTTGCGCTCGGCGAGCCGCTGGCGGACCTTCGCGAGCTCCCTTTCGACCACGTCGGCCAGGTCGGCCTCCGTCAGGTGGCGGAAGACGATCGTGTCGTCCATGCGGCCCAGGAACTCGGGCCGGAAGACCTTTTCGATCTGCTCCTGCACCCGGGTCTTCATGCTCTCGTAGGAGGCGTCCTCGTCGGGCTTCTGGAAGCCGAAGGCGGCCTCGTTCTTGATCGCCTCGGCCCCGGCGTTGGTCGTCATGATGAGGATCGAGTTGCGGAAATCGACGTTGCGGCCGAAGCTGTCGGTCAGCCGGCCTTCCTCCATAATTTGGAGGAGCATGTTGTACACGTCGGGGTGGGCCTTCTCGATCTCGTCCAGCAGGACGACGGCGTAGGGGCGGCGGCGGATCTTCTCGGTCAGTTGGCCGCCTTCCTCGTAGCCCACGTATCCCGGCGGGGCCCCGATCAGCCGGCTGACGTTGTGCTTCTCCATGTACTCGCTCATGTCGATCTGGATCAGCGCGTCCTCGTCGCCGAACATGAACTCGGCCAGCGCCTTGGCCAGGAGCGTCTTGCCCACTCCGGTCGGGCCGGCGAAGATGAAGCAGCCGGTGGGCCGTTTCGGGTCCTTCAGGCCGCTGCGGCTGCGGCGGACCGCCTTCGAGATCGACTTGATCGCCTCGTCCTGGCTGACCACCCGCTTGTGCAGGTCCTCCTCCATCCTCATCAGCCGCAGCGAGTCCTCGGTGGTCATCCGGGTCAGGGGGATGCCGGTCATCTTCGAGACCACCTCGGCGATGACGTCCTCGTCGACCACTCCGTCGGTGGCGCGGGACTTCTCGCGCCACTCGTGCGTGATCATCTGTTTCTTCTTCCTGAGCTTGTCGGCCTGGTCCCGCAGGGCGGCGGCCTTCTCGAAGTCCTGGTTGGCGACCGCCTCCTCCTTCTCGCGGTTGAGGGTCTCGACCTCGTCGTCGATCTCCTTGAGGTCGGGCGGCCGGGTCATCGACTTGAGGTGGACCCGGGCCCCCGCCTCGTCGATCACGTCGATCGCCTTGTCCGGGAGGCACCGGCCGGTAATGTAGCGGCCTGAAAGCTCCACGGCCGCTTCGATCGCGTCGTCGGTGATCTGGACGTGGTGGTGCTGCTCGTAGCGGTCGCGGAGGCCCTTGAGGATCTCGATCGTCTCGGGCTTGGTCGAGGGCTCGACCATGACCACCTGGAACCGGCGGTCCAGGGCGCTGTCCTTCTCGATGTACTTGCGGTACTCGTCGAGGGTGGTGGCGCCGATGCACTGGATTTCGCCGCGGGAGAGGGCCGGCTTCAGGACGTTCGAGGCGTCGATGGCGCCTTCCGCCCCGCCCGCCCCCACCAGGGTGTGCAGCTCGTCGATGAAGAGGATCGTGTTCTTGGCGCGGCGGACTTCGTTCATCACCGCCTTGATCCGCTCCTCGAACTGCCCGCGATACTTCGTTCCGGCAACCATCATGGCCAGGTCCAACACGACGATCCGCCGGTCGGCCAGGAGCTCGGGGACGTCGCCGTTGACGACCCGCTGGGCGAACCCCTCGACGATGGCCGTTTTGCCGACGCCGGCCTCGCCCAGCAGCACGGGGTTATTCTTGGTGCGGCGGCCCAGGACCTGCATGGTCCGCTCGATCTCCTTTTCGCGGCCGATCACGGGATCGAGCTTGCCCTGCCGGGCCAGTTCGGTCAGGTCGCGGCCGAAGCTGTCCAGGGCGGGCGTTTTGGACTTGCCTGCCCGCGGCTGCTCGCCGGCCCCTGCGCCCCCGCCGCCTCCGGCGCCCACGGCGCCGCCCCGCTCGGAGCCCTCGGCCCCCTCCAGGCCGTGGCCCAGCAGGCTGAGGACCTCCTCGCGGACTTCTTCCAGCTTCAGTCCGAGGTTCATGAGCACCTGGGCCGCCACCCCCTCCTGCTCCCGCAACAGGCCCAGGAGGATGTGCTCGGTGCCGACGTAGTTGTGGCCCAGGTTCCGGGCCTCTTCCATCGAGTACTCGATGACCTTCTTGGCCCGGGGCGTCTGCGGCAGCTTGCCCATCGTCACCATGTCGGGACCGCTCTGGACAAGCTTCTCCACCTCCAGGCGGATCTTGCGGAGGTCGACTTCGAGGTTCTTCAGCACGTTGGCTGCGACCCCGCTGCCTTCTTTGATCAGACCGAGCAGGATGTGCTCGGTCCCGATGTATTCATGATTGAACCGCTGGGCCTCCTGATTAGCCAGTTGCATGACTTTTCGGGCGCGGTCGGTGAATCGCTCGTACATTAGGAATCTCCGGAGTTGGCTGGCTCGTTGTTTTCGGTCGGTGAGGCCCGCCGGCGGGCCTCGGTAAGCAACTCTCCTTCGCGGCGGATTTCCAGCGCCCACTTCGGGGCGCCCTCCTGCCGCACAAGGTAATTGATCTCGCGGGTCGCTTCGTCGAAGCGTTTGGTGTGCCGCAACAGCGTGGCCAACATCAGCCGGGCGTCCACGTCGCGACCGTCGCGCCGCAAGAGCCCGCCCAACCGCCGCTCGGCTTCGATCCAATTCCCTTCCAGGTAACTTTCCAGTGCCTGATCGAACCGCTCTCGTTGGGGGTCCGCGCGCCGGGTTTCCTGCCGCCGGTTCCACCATGCGGACAAACCCGCCGACATACTCCAGGAAAGGCCGATCAGGACCCAACAAATTATACGCAGTTCACGGGCGATCAGGTCAGTCCACACGAAAGTACTGACGAGTGCCGTGACCAGGAGCATGGTGGCCCCCAGGGCGACGAGCAAGGCGGCCCAACTCCCCCGGTCCGCCAGTTGGGGCAGGCCCGGCCACAGATAGACTGCCCACGGCATCCTCCGCATCGGCCTTGGCTCCCTCCTGGCTCCGGGGCGTAGCGCCACCCCTCGTCAGCCACCGAATTGTAGCTCCCGGATAAAGTCGAATCAAGGCAACTAACCAAAAGCGAGATTAGAGGTTAGGATTGTCGGAAATGGCCCGATCTGGCAAACTGGTGATAGTGGAGACGCCATGACCCCCACCAATGTGGACACCCCGGATGGTTCTCGCAGCGGTGATGCCGTCGGCGCCCTCCGGGTAATCGATGCCGCGGCCAATCGCGCCCGGGAAGGACTCCGCGTCGTCGAGGACTATGTCCGGTTCGTACTGGACGACGGGCATTTGACCGGTCTGTGCAAGCAGCTTCGCCACGACCTGGCGGCGGCAGTGGGACAAGTGTCGTTGGCCGGCCGTCTGGCAGCCCGCCAGACAGAGGCGGACGTGGGGACCCACATCAGCACGCCCACGGAGCGCCGGCGGGACGATCTGGCCGGACTGCTCACGGCCAACTGCCTCCGGGTGGAAGAGGCCCTGCGGAGCCTGGAGGAGTTCGGGAAACTGGTCAACCCGGAGGTGGCCGCCGGCTTCGAGCAGCTTCGCTATCGGGCCTACACGCTCCACCGCGCAATCGAGACCACCCGCTGGAGCCTGGACCGGCTCGAACGATCGAGTCTCTGCGTGATCCTGGACGGCCGGTCCTCGCTTTCGGAGTTCGAGACTCTCGTGCGGCAGGTCATCGAGGCCGGGGCCGACATGATCCAACTCCGCGACAAGCGGCTGGACGATCGCCGGCTGATCGAACGGGGCCGGGTCTTGCGGGAGCTTGCCCACGGTACGCCTGCCCTGGCAGGTACCCGTGCCCTGGTGGTCGTCAACGACCGGCCGGACCTGGCCGCCCTCGTCCGCGCGGACGGCGTCCACCTGGGGCAGGAGGACCTGTCGGTCAAGGACGCCCGGGCGATCGTCGGTCCGGAGGCCCTCATCGGCGTTTCGACCCATTCGCCCGAGCAGGCCCGGGCGGCGGTCCTCGACGGGGCGAACTACCTGGGCGTGGGCCCCACCTTCCCTTCCGGCACGAAGTCATTCGACCGGTTTCCCGGGCTGGACTTGCTCCGGGCCGTTGCGGCCGAGATCTGCCTGCCGGCCTTCGCCATTGGGGGGATTACCTCGAAAAACCTCCCCCAGGTTACGGCGACCGGCTTTCGCCGTATTGCCGTCCAGGGCGCGATAACCTCAGCCACCGACCCGGAACGCGCGACCGCCGAGTTGGTGGCCGCGCTGAAGGCCACGGAGTTCCATTGACCTCACATACGCAAGAAGATATCCTTAAAGCGGCGAGCGTGAACCGACATAAAGGCAGCTATATGACACGGGTCGAACAACTTGAAGAGGCCGTCGATTCGCTGGCGGCCGAGGAATACCGGCAGTTCCGCAACTGGTTCTTCGAGCGTGATTGGGCCGAGTGGGACCGGCAGATCGAAGCGGATTCGGCCGCCGGCAAGCTGGATTTTCTTTTCAGCGAGGCCGAGGAGGAAAAACGGCAGGGGAGGCTTCGCCCCTTGTGAAGCATCGGACGACAAAGCGATTCTGGGATCTCTATCTGGCACTGCCCAAGAATATCCGTCGGTTAGCGGACAAGAACTTCGATCTGTTGAAGAAGGATTCCAGCCACCCCTCCTTGCATTTCAAAAAAGCCGGCGAGCTCTGGTCTGCCAGGGTCGGCTCCTCTCATCGGACATTGGCAGTTCCGGACGGCGACGGCTTTATCTGGGTTTGGATCGGGGCGCATGACGAATATGATCGCCTGATTTCTTAAGGGATCAGGAGGATCGAAGCGGAAAAAAACGCAGGACGGGACACATGGCTAATTATTGGCGGGGCTGGAGGAACCCGGTTACGATTGAAATTCCTGGCAGTTCAAGGAGTGCGTCGTGAAATACGAAATGGGACTGTCCCCTTCTGCCGCTCAGTTCGACCGGCGAAACTGCCAAATCCGGCCGCAGCTTCGTCCCTGGTTGCCGGAGAGAAGAGGGCAACGACGCGGCATCCGGGGAAAGCATGAGCGTATAAACGTGCTGCTGGCCGCCGGCCGCCCCGACCTTCTTGACGCCCGAGTCGTGGCCGCCGTTCCCGGTCCGCGCCGTTGCCAAGGCCCTTGGCGTCGATTCTGGCAAAGGGCACGTCAAAAGACACCATGACCGCCGTGCGCAGCCGCCTATGGGCCTCTGGCGCAACGGGGCGGGGTCAGTGCGGTGTTGCCGTTGTGATTTCCGTTCCGATGAATCGAGAAGGTCAACTTGTGCGCGCCAGCCAGATTGGCAAGGGTGACGCGGCCCCTATCACGGCCGCCATGACGGCAACGGCCGTTGCGACCGTGCCGCCGAAAAGAAAACCGGCCGAACGTCCAAGCGTTCGGCCGTGTGGTTGGGGCCGCCGGGCAGTCGCTGCTATCCTACGCTCGGCATCCGTCCGGTCAAGCCCGTCGCCTTGAACGTCCGGCCGACACGGGCCGATGTGACCTTGCGGCTTTGCGGGAAGAAGGTTCGGAGACTGTCGCCCCGGACCACAGGAGTCGCTGGAGATCGGCAGGACGATCTTTCGGCTGCCCTTTTCCAAGATCGGCGAGAGTTTGCGGCTCTGGCCGACAAATCGAGGAGGTCTAGCGGGTCGATGCCTGACGCATCGGAAACGCCGCTTCTTGCTTGGCGATTGACCGCTTTTGTGCAAGGTAGTTGAAGAACGCCAAGAACGGCACAAAAACCAATCCGTAACTCAACATTCCCCACGTCAAAATTGAACCGGAGGAACCGAGCCAAGAGCATCCTTGCACTCTCTGGTGCGCAGGATACCCGGTGTTCGGCCTGGACGAAGAAAACCAGGAAGCCGTGGTAGGTATGATAGACGAATTGGACATCTCCGGGCACGGGAAGCTCGTGTACTTCGATTCCCGCGTATCGCTTGGCAAGAGGCCCGAACATCTTGCCGCCAACGAATGAAAAGTGCATGAGCCGATCCCCGAACCTTGGTCAATTTGGCCGTTGCCCCTCAATTCCAGTCCTTGCCATTCGGTCCGGCAATCGCGGGGTCCACCTCGGATCGACACGGAGATAGGTTTCGGCGAAAAATGCCGCCGGCATCCGTGAATTGATCGCCTACAACCTCCCCGCCGACATTCCAGGTACAATGGGGGACGCTCGCCAACATCCCGAGAACCCACGAGGTCAGCCATGAAGAAGGGCATCAGCATCGCTCTGATACTGTTCGGTCTGCTCTTCACGTTTTCATCAAGCATGAACGCAAAACGGGCACCGAACTTGAGCTTCTTGATAGGAACCTACCTTCCCGGCCTCGTCTGCCTGGCGATTGGCGTTGCACTTCGCCGAGACAAGAAGCTGCCTACCACTGCCGAAACAGAGGCCCCGCTCACGGCCCTGCAAATCCGCCGCAGATCAATCGCCGAAATGGGCGTAGTCGGCGGAATCGTGCTGATGTTGATGGGAAGCGGCCTATCACAGCAGAGCCGTGAGCTATTTCTGTTCGGGGTGGCGGTTTCGCTAGGCGGATGGGGTCTGATGATTTGGGGTGCCGGCAATTACATGAAGTGGAAGGGCTACTCGGCATGGCTTGGCCTCCTCGGGCTGCTCTTATTGCCGGGCCTAATCATTCTGGCTTGTTTCCCCAATAAGATGAAAGGCATCGGCGAGCTACCGCCAACTGGCGCTAAGAAGACTCGCTCGGTCGTGGTCGTTGCCGTCGTTGCCTTATTGTTGTTGCTTGCGTTGCCCGTGGCCGCCTTCCTCGCGCTGCCGTTCTTTGTCTCACGCCTTCCGCACGCGCAGGTGAATGACGCATGGGCGACGGTTTCCACCGATCCGCCCAAGTTCACCGTCGAAATGCCGGGAACCCCCAAGAGGCAGGTCTTCTCGCAACAAAGTCCAGACGGTAAAGTGACCGTCACGACCATTACGTATGAATCGGGCGATGGAATCGCCACGTACACGGCCGGTTTCGCGCCATCTCGTCCCGATCTTGCCAACGCTCAAGATGAAGCCGAAGTCGCCAAGGCCCTCGACAGCGGACTGGATGCTTACGCGGCACATGTGACGGGGCAAGTTCTCTATCGAAAGACCATCCCGTTCGGCAATTATGTTGGGCGCGAGCAGACCGTGGAGTTCAACCCGGGCGCAAGAAATCGTGCGGGTCAGCCGATCACCGGGATGGCGGTCTGCAAGACTTTCTTCGTCCGCGATTCAATTCTGGTGTTTATGGTTATCTTGGACAAGAGCGACAAGGACCGTCCAGGAATGGACGTGAGAATGGCCCGCTTCTTCGATTCTCTCCAGGTAGAGTAGCCGGCCGGCCAGCCGGATGGCTGGTTAGTGGTTCGCGGGCAACCGTCCCCCTGTGGGATGCCTGCACCTTCTCGCAACCCAATGCCAAGACGGGAAGGCCCTGTGCCGAGAAGGGCCGAAAAATCGAGAAGGTCAATCGCCCACGCCCTGGCTTGTCGGCTCTTGCCCCACTGGGCCGCCTTGCTTACGTCGGCCGGCAGGCTTGACTATTCGACACCAACCCCGTCTAATACCGCGGTGGGGTATGATGAACGACGTGGCCGCCCTCACCGCTCGAATCTGCCTCTAGGATGGCTCCCCTCTGGAATCCCTGGCGACCGCCAGGTACAATCAGTTTATGAGCATGGAAACCCAGGAACTGATTAGGATTTGCGAGTCGCTGCCTGACGACAAGCGCGCCGAGGTCGCTGATTTCGCCCGATTCCTTCTGGCCCGGGAGGATGATGAGCGGTGGGAGCAGTTGGTCGCCTCCGGCCAGCGCCGCCCCAAGCTCGATGCCTTCCTGCGTCAATC
>JBEKCP010000106.1:0-12269 GCA_050014815.1 Thermoguttaceae bacterium
AAATTTGAGATTTGAAATCTGCAATTTGCAATTTGCAATTTGCAATTTGCAATCCCCCCCTACCTAGCCCCTAGCCCCTGACACCTGACACCTGACACCTGACCCCTTCCTCCCTCACGCCACGGTCGAATTCGTCCGGAGATCGTCGGCCCCCTTGCGGGCGCAGAAGTCGCCGAACGGCTCGCCGTCGGTGCGGAAGAGCTTGAAATAGGCCAGCACCGGCACCAGTACGGAGACGATCTGCTCCAACGGAACGCCGTCGCGATAGAGGAAGCCCAACCGGTTGCCGAGCCGGCGGCCGCCCAGGTAGATCGCGTACCGGCCGGGGGACCGGCCCACCAGACCGATCTCCGCCCCGTACGGCCGCGAGCACCCGTTGGGACACCCGCTCAGGCGGAGGTTCATCACGTCGCGGGCCAGGCCGAGCCGGGCCAACTCCACTTCGAGCTGATCCACCAGGCCCGACAGCACGCGCTCGCTCTCGGTGATGGCCATGCTGCAACTCGGCAGGGCCACGCAGGCGGTCGACCACCGGCGGATATTCGAAACGTCGTTGTCCAGCTTGACGCCGTGGCGGCGGAGCAGGTCCTCGATGGCCGGGCGGTCCTCCCAGCGGATGTCGCAGAGCAATATGCTCTTGCCGGCGGTCAGCCCCAGGGCCGGCTGGTGGCGGCGGCATATCTCTCGGAGGGCCGACTTCAGCCGGACCGACGTGTCGTCGGCGATCCGCCCGCAGGGGACCAGCAGGCCGTAGAACCACCGGCCGTCGCCCTGCTCGTGCCAGCCGACGTGGTCGTCGACGTCCCAGACGTCGTCGCCGCGGGGGCCGGGCAGGGCGTAGCCGAGCACGGCCTCGATGGCGGCCTTTAGCCGCTCCAGGCCCCAGTCGGCCAGCAGGTATTTCAGCCGGGCATGGCGGCGGTCCGAGCGGTTGCCGTGGTCGCGGAAGACCTGCATGATCGCCCGGACCACCTCGACCGTCTGATCGACCGTGGCGAAGGCCATGCGGCGGGCCAGGGCGGGGAAGGTGTCCTTGCGGGCGGGCGTCATGCCCATCCCGCCGCCCACCAGCACGTTGTAGCCCACCACGTTGAAGTTCTCGCAGACGCCCATCAGGCCGACGTCGTGCGTGTAGAGGTCGACGCAGTTGTCGCCGGGCAGGCCGACGCCGATCTTGAACTTCCGCGGCAGATAGGTCGGCCCGTAGAAGGGCTCGTCCGACTCGCCGGCGGCCCGGCCGTCGGCGTTGGCCACCACGCCGCTAAAGGGGACAGTCCCATTTTCGCGACCATGCGGGGCATGGTGTCCGCGAAAATCGGGACAGTCCCCGGCCGGCGGATCGAGCCAGATTTCGCGATAGGCGGGCATCCGCGGGGCCAGCTCGGCCGCAAGCCGATGGGCCATCCATTGCATCTGCCCGTGGACCGGATCTCCGTAATATGGCGCTGGGCAGCAGACGACGTTCCGCCGGACGTCGCCGCAGGCGGACATGGTCGTCAGCCCCGCCTGGTGGATCCGCCGGAGCATCTCGCGGATGTTCCGCTTGGGGACGCCGTGGATCTGCACGTCCTGGCGGGTGGTGATCCGCAGCGTGCCTTGGGCCAACTCGTCGCAAAGGTCGAGCTGGGCGAGCAGGTGATCGCTGGAGAGCCGGCCGCCGGGCAGGGCGACCCGTACCATCAGCGAGTAGACCCGCTCGGACCGGCCCGCCGGAGAGCCCAACTGCCGCTGGCGGTCGCGGTCGGCCTGCTGGTACATGCCGTGGTACTTCAGCAATTGGGTCGTCTCATCGCTGAAGTGGTCGGTCGGCTCGGCAAGCTCCTCGGCGATCCGGCCGCGCAAGAAATGGCTGTCGGCCTTGATCCTCTCCAGGGGGCTGGGTGGGGTCAAAGTGGGGAGGTGGGGAGGGATCTGCGGCAACTGGTCCATTGTTTCCAGTCTAAATGCCACTCCCCGAAAATGCAAGCCGGCCGCCAAGAGGGCGACTCAGCCACGGATGGGACACGGACTAGACACGGATGGTGAAGAAACCCATCTTCGACCCCCTGTCTTCAATCCGTGTTCGATCCGTGTTCCATCCGTGGCTTAATTTGGAAGGTATTTTCGGCGGGGCCTACGGAATGAGCTTCTTCAACTCGGGCTCGATTTCGGCCGTCTGGATGTTGCGGTTGAGCACCTTGCCCTCCTGATCAACCAGAATCATGGTTGGCACAGTGATGATTCCGAAGTGGTTGGCCAGCCGGCTGTCGAGGCCGCCCTCCTCGAAGACTTGGGGCCAGGGCAACGGATTCTCCGCCAGGTAGGCCGCGAGGTCCTTGACGTTGCTGTCGAGGCTGACGCTGAGGATGGTGAACTTCGGTCCGAATTTCGCCAAGAGCTGCTTCAGTGCGGCCATGTCGTTCTTGGCCGGGGCGCTCCAGGTCGCCCAGTACTGGATCAGGACGATCTTGCCGCGGTAGGCGGCCAGGTCGACGGTCTTGCCGTTGGGGCTCTTGCCCACCAGCGCGACGGGCCGGCCGACGCTGTCCAGCCGCGTGACCGCCCCGGCCGCCTTCTTGGCCTGCGGCGAATCGCCCAGCTCGCGGATGATCCGCCCATACCATTTCTTGGCGTCGTCCTCCTGTCCGGCATACTCCCGGGCGATGCCCAGTTGGAGCATGGCTTCGGCGGCGTCCGGACTGGTCGGATAATCGGCGATGTATTGTTCGAGGCTCTTGAGCCAGTCGGTCTGGATCTTGGGGACGTCGGCCTTCGGGGCCTGTAGGCTCAGCGCGTAGGCGGCCATCAACTGCCGCATCTTCACGTAAGCTGCGAGGTTCTTGTCCGACTCGTTCTTCTGGAGCTTTTCCAGCAGGAGTTGCAGGCGCTTGTCGCCGTCGCTGGACTTGCCCGACTGGACCGCCGCGCTGATCGTGTCCGCCAGTTGGCGATACCAGGTGGCGCGGTCCTCGGGCGAGCCGGCCTGGTCGGCCAACTGCCCGAGGATCTCGGCCCGGCGGGGATCCGCGGGGTCGATCCCCTCCAGCGCGGCCAGGAGCGGCTGCGTCTTGTCGGCGGGCACGGCGGCGGCCGCCACATTGCGAGCGGGGGGCGGGGCCTGGAAGAAAACGCCCGTGGCGGCCACCTCGGAAGCCCCCTCCTCCGGGATAAGCGGCGCCGCGATCACCTTCCAGACACTGCCGAGCCGCACCATCGTGCCGATGTGTACCTGCGGGTGCCGCTGGCCGCTTTGAAGGACGGCCACGACGTTCTCGTACACCTCGAGGTCCTTGGTCGAGCCGTCGGTGCCGGCCGGGACCGTGCCCGGCCGCGTGCCGCTCGACTGGAGCCACCTGGCGTCCGGGCCAATCGTTTTTTGCCGGTCGGCCAGCGCGCGGAAGTCGGACATCGCCTGGCCGATCTTGGTTGCCAGGAGATCGGCCTTGGCCTTGCCCAAACCCAACGACGCGACATCGCCGGCGGCGAGCAGCACGCGTGCGAAGCGGTCGGCGTCGCGATTGGCCAGGGCCGCGACCACCTCGGCCGTGGCCTCTTCGGCGGAAAGGACCTTCCATGCCCCGAGTTTCCCGCTGCCGTTGATGTCGATGCCCCAGCGAGTGCCGGCGGTGTGGAACCACCGGAACTGGTCCGCCTTGCCGTTGAAGTTCGAGTCGATATCGCGATAGACCTCGACGCCGTCCTTGTAGTAGCTCCATTGATCGACGATGTTGTCGCCGTTGGTATCGACGAACTTCCGCAAGATAACGCCCTCGGGACTCTCGACGATCCAGCCGGCATTGCCGCCGAGCTTCTGGGCGGAGATCTTGCAATTGGCCGCTTCCTCGGGCTTGGGGCGGTCGTAATCGACGCCCTCCTGCGTAGGGGCCAACCGGAGGGCCTGCTCGACGGACGGCGACGCGCCGTGGGCCGAGGAAAGCCAACTTCCAAAAACGACAATGATGGCGAGCATGCTTATCACGACGCCGAGAAAAAGGGCCCTCATGAGACGATCCTCTCCGTGCAGGGAACTAATGGCGCAACACCGCTACGGCTCCCCTCTCCCTCCGGGAGAGGGACCCGCGGGCGGGTACCCCGGGGTGAGGGCGTTTCGGGCCGGATCGCAGGGATTGCGGCCTTCCCGCTACCCGCCCTCACCCTACCCTCTCCCCGAGGGAGAGGGGAACCATGTCGCGCCTTATGTTTCGGCCCGGAGCGGGCCTTGAGATTACCGATTACGCAGATTTTGTGGACTGCATGGGATTTGACGGGGTAGGCCCCCGCTGGCCCGGATGAGTCCAGGCGAGGCATCCGGCGGCAGTGTTTCGACGCCAACGGGAAGCGCAAGCGAGGGTAAGTCGTTGCCAGTACATCGCTTGCGCGCCGGGCTGGCGTTTGCCTGCGGACAATCCGCGTTATAGCCAGTACTTGCAGTTGGCCCCGGCCAGGAACCAGTCGCGTCCGCCGCCGCCGAACAGCAGATCGGCGCCGCCGCTATGCACCGAGGTGCCCATGTAGAGGCCTGCAGGAGCGCTCGCGCCCATCCGTTTGGCGAGGGGGTTCCCGAAGAAACCCAGCGCGGAGCCGCCCTTGAGGATGGCGCTGAGTGCGGCATCGTTGGCCGCCGTGTCGGTGTCGTAGGAGGTCGAGCCGCCGACGAGGATGTCGTTGCCGGGGCCGCCGTAGAGGCTGGCCGCCTGGGTGCCGGCGATCAGAAGGCAGTTCCCCGAGCCGGCATAGACCCGGCTATTGGTGGGCGTGGCGCCGCTGCTGGCGATGAGGACGTCGTTGCCGCCGCCGCCGTAGATGATGTTGCTACCGCCGCCGCCGCGGATGATGTTGTTGGCCGCGTTGCCCATGAGGAAGTCGTTGTAATTGGTCCCCGTAAGGTTGGCGATGCTGCCGATGAGAGCAAGCCAGTGGTTGCCCCAGGGAGCTATGGTCTGGAGTTGGGCGGTTTCCAGTGCCAGGTTGAAGGGCTTGGCGGCCGTGCCGATGCCCACTCCGCCGGTGACGCCCGAGAAATCGAGCGTGTCGGCGGCGCTGGGGGTGAGCACGGCGACATTGGTGTTGCTGGTCGAGAACTTGTAGGTGTTGTTGCCGCCTCCGCCCACGAGCTCGAGCATGCCGACGTTGGCGAAGGTGGTCGCAAGGCCGTCGGCCGTGATTGTCCCGCCCTGGAGGTTGAAGGTGCTGCCGGCCGTGCCGCGTACGATCAGGATGTTCTGGGCGGGCGAGGCGCCGCCGGTGACCAACAGCCCAAGCGGCAGGGTGAAGGCCCCGCCGACGGCGAAGTCGATCGTGACCGTGTCCGCGACGTTATCGGCGTACACGATGTCGATCGGGACGGCCGTGGTGACGAGTTGCGTAAGCAGGGCGGCGTGGGTCTTATCGTCCGAGACTTGGACGTAGGCGCCCTTCGCATAGCCGCTGGGATTCACGACTTGCCGGACTGTAAACTGATTGCCGGTGCCGGTAGGCAGGTTGACCGGCTGCGTGACGCCGGTCACGTCGACCGTGAAGTTTGCAGTTGTAGAGTTGCCGGCCACGTCGGCCACGCGCACCTCGACCGGTTGACTAAAGGGCTCCGAGGGCTTCCGGAGCCAAGTGATGAAGCCCGTATTCTGGTTGATGCTCATGGTCGCCGGCGCAGTCACCAGGCTATAGACCAGCGCGGGGAAATTCGAGAGGCCGTTGTCCTCGGTGGCATGGATAGTGAAGGTGTAGGCACTGATGACGGCCGGGACGTCCGGGCTGAACGCCGGGAGCGTAGTGTCGATAATGACAGGGGCCAAGGCGGTCGAGACGGGCCCGATCACGTTTACCGGGCTGTCGCCGTCCAGAGGCGCAGGCACCGGGTCCAGCAGGAATTCCTGCTCGGCCGTGAAGGTATGTTTCCCCGGGGAGAGCGTGGTTATGCCATCAGTAGGCACGTCGACCGTCGTCGCGCCGTCCGGGACCGTGGCCGAGCCGATGGGAGTGGCGGAGCCGTCGGCGTAGAGGTTGACCGTGAACCCGGCGACCACGCCGGTGACGTGGAAGCTCAGTGCCTCGGACGTCGAGGAGTTGTGCAGCTTCGTGAATCCGCCGGTCTGGCCGGCCGGAGCCGTGAACGTGATGGACGCCGGCGCCAGCGGGTTGATGGTGACCTCGATGTCCTGGGTGACCCAATTGTTGTACCCGTCATTGACTCCCACCAGGACCACCCGCGTCCCGGCGACGCCCACCTTGGGGACAATCGTTACCGCCCCGGTCGTGGAGTCCGCGGTCACCGTGATGTCCTCGGTCCCCGACGCGACATCCGCGATGGCTCCGTAGTGGAGCGTGTCGCTCGTGTCGGGGTCGCTGGCGTACGAAGTCAAATTGAACGTATAACCCTTGTAGCTCGCGAGGCCCGTGTTGGCCGACATCGCCGTCGCCCCCGTGATGTCGGGCACCGTCGCCAGGACCGGGGGCTGGTTCGCCGTCACCTTAAACGTCGACTGTGCGATCTGGGCTTGGGTCTGCGTATCGGTGGCCGTCACCGTAATGTTGGCTGACCCCGTCGCCGCGGAGTCGAGTTTCACCAGCAAGACGCCGTTGACCGGGTCGGTAAAGAGCGAGGCCGACGTGATGGTGACCGGCGATAACGGCGTGTCCGACGAGGTGCCGCAGGCGACGCCGGCTATCTCCTGCAGCACGCTGGCGCCCCCCGTCAGCATGCCGAAGACCGTGTAACCGCCGGTGAGCCAGGGGGTCGCCTCCGTCGTGATGAAGAAGTCCTGCGAGTCGCTCGTCGCGCTGCCCTTGTTCGCGATCGCCAGGATGCCGGCGGTATTGAACTGCAGGCCCGAATCGATCTGGGCGTTGTTGCTCGCACTGGCCTGCGTCCCTCCCTGGATTGCGAAAACGCTGCCGTCCGGATTGTGGGCGATCCGGTAGAAGGTCTTGTTGTTGTACGCTCCGCTGGTCACCAAAGTCTCGATGGCTTGGGCTGTGGTCTGCGCGGTGGCCGTCGAGTCGTCGAACAACTGGAAAGTCATCGTGCCCGTGAAATAGCCCGCGGTCCCGACGGTGCCGTGGCTGACCGCGATCTTCAGACTCTGGTCGGTCTGCGGGACGATGCCGGCGTTGATCACCGAGGAGTCGTCGGCGCCGGTGACCGTGTCGGTGCTGGTGACCGAGTAGGTCACCCCGGTGGAACTGCTGCCCGTCACCGCGAGCGGGTAGAGAGAGGACTGCCCGAGCCCAAACTGCACCGGGGCCGCCGGCAGGCCGGTGATGGCCGGGCTGAGGACCCATCGGTCTTCCAACCGTTCAAACGCGGCGCGGCGTGATTGCCGGAGACCCCGCGATAGTCGCTTTGAGCGTGACCGACCGAGACCGAATCGAGGCAGTGGCTTCATGATGGTGCTTCACCGGTGGAGAAAAGGAATCGAGCGACTGGAACCCGAGAGACCGCCGAAAGGAGCCGAGGGCCGAGCCCGCCGGGCGACAACTATCCCTCTATCATAATCGAGAACCGGGTTTTCCGCCACTAAATGGCCGAAGTTCTTGGCGGGAAAAGGGTTGCGGGCAAGAGTATCGCCGCCAATTTGCCACTCCACAGGGCCCCCGAGCCCACTTCGGCCCGCAGAGAGTGAACCCAAGCGGCGTCGCCGCAGAAACCTGCTGGAATATCTGCTGGCGTGGGTTCGCCTGATCTCAGTGTCCTGAATCCAATCACGCCGCTGCCGGAGTGGCCTTTCTTTTCGCGGCTACTCTCTTCTTGGGCGTGACGGCGGCCTTCTTCCGCCCGCGCTTCGGTGCAGTCCGGGCGGAGCCGTTCTTCTCGGCGACACGCTTGGCCACAGCGGGTCCGCGCCGCGGGGCCTTTGTCGAGACAGGGGTTTCGCTCGCCTGGTCTTGGGACGTGCCGGCTGCCGTGGCGCCGGCATCGCCGGTTTCGAGTTCGATGCCGAACACGTCGGAGAGGACCCCGGCGGCAAGCCGCTTCGATTTCCCTCGCGTGACTACGCCCGCCATCGCCGCTTCCGCGTCGGCTTCGATCAGCTCATCGTGATTCACCCCGCGGAGCAGGAACAGCAACTCCGGCTTCGCGTCCAGCCGCGCCCCGACGCCGTAGAGCACGGCGGCGACGTGCTTGCACATCACGGCCCAGTCCGGGCAACTGCACGTGAAGGAAATCTCCTTGGGCGACGGGAAGAGCCCGTCCTGCCGATCGGTCACCACGGCCATGGCGTGGTCGGAAAGGCGGCCTTGGAGCAACTCCAGGAGCGAGCCGATCTGGCCGCTGCACCGCCCCCTGATCGCGCTCCACCGGGTGCCCGGCAGCGTCTTGATGCTGACCTTGACGTCGTAGAGTTTCGAGCCGGACACCTTGGCCTCGATGCGGCCCTTGGCCACGGCCAGGTGGCAGACCGAGCCGTTGCGGACATAGGTGCGGCCGCGTGGCAGGCGGTTCTCGAAGTCGCTGAACGACTCGAGGTGCTCGCACCAGGCTTCGCCCCAAAAGCTCTTGGCGATCTTGCGGCCGTCGATCGCCACCGGCTGGACATCCACGCCCTTCTTGCGGAGCGCATTCATCTTCTGTGCCGCCTGCCGGCGCCGTTGGGCCACCGGGACGTAGGGCGCCCAACCATAGCCGTATCCGTAACCGTGCCATCCCATGTCAAGTCCCTCCTTGTGTTGTATTGCCATCCACAATAAGCGGATTCTCTGATTTTCTATAAGATTGCCCGTTCCACGTCAAGACTGACCAGGCGGATCAGATCGGCATCGGACATTTCGGTGAGCATTTTTTCCGCCCCGCCTTCCAGCAAGTCGGCGGCCAGCCGCGTTTTGTCCTGGATCAGGGAGTCGATTTTCTCCTCGACCGTGCCGCGGCAGACGAACTTGTGGACCAGGACGTTACACCGCTGTCCGATGCGGAACGCTCGATCGGTGGCCTGGTTCTCGACCGCCGGGTTCCACCAGCGATCGAAATGGATGACGTGGGAGGCGGCCGTGAGGTTCAGGCCCGTCCCGCCGGCCTTCAGCGACAGGACGAAGAACGGCGGCCCGCCGTCGCGCTGGAACTGGTCGATAAGCTGCTTGCGGCGCCCGACCGCCGTGCCGCCGTGCAGCACCAGCCCCGGTCGGCCGAAGACCTGCGTGAGGAACCCGGCCAGCGGCTCGGCCATCTCCCGGAACTGTGTGAAGACCAGCGCCCGTTGCTGGCGCGAGGCGATCTCTTCGCCGATTTCCACGAGGCGGGCGAACTTGCCGCTGTCTTCCGGCTGGAATCGCCCGTCGCCCAACAGTTGGCTGGGGTGATTGCACAGTTGCTTGAAGCGCATCAGGTAGGCCAGGACCAGGCCGCGGCGTTTCATGCCCTCCGCGCTTTCAAGCAGATCGGCCAGTTCCCGGACCAGCTTGGCGTAGAGCGCGGCCTGCCGCTTGCTGAGCCCGCAGAATGCCCGCACTTCGGTCTTCTCCGGCAGGTCGGCGATGACCCGCTTGTCGGTCTTCAGCCGCCGCAGGATGTAGGGCTGCACGAGGCTGCGCAGCGGGGCATAGCGGTTCTCTTCGCGGGCCTCCAGCCGCTTGACGAACTCCTTGAATTTCTGCTGCGAGCCGAGCAGGCCCGGCGAAAGGAAGTCGAACAACGACCAGAGGTCGGCCAGCCGGTTCTCGACCGGCGTGCCGCTCAGCGCGATGCGGGCCCCGGCCTTCAGGCGCTTGACGGCTTTCGTTTGCCGGGCGGCCGGGTTCTTGATGGCCTGCGCCTCGTCCAGCGCTGCCAACTGCCAGCTCATGTCCAACAGCCACGGTTGACGCAAGAGCATCCCGTAGGTCGTCACGACCACGTCGGCGGCCTCCAGCGCCGCCGCGGGGTTAAGAGCGATCCGGGCCAGTTCCTCTTTCGGCGTTTCCGAGGGGTGGACAAACGTGGCCCGCAGCGTGGGCGTGAACCGGGCCATCTCAGAGCGCCAATTGGCCAAGAGCGAGGCCGGCACAACCAGCAGCGAGGCCCGCGCCCCGCCTCGCTCCTTCAGGGCCGACAACAGCGCCAGGACTTGGATCGTCTTGCCCAGTCCCATGTCGTCGGCCAGGCACGCCCCGAGCCCCAGGTTCGACAGCAGCCACAACCAGCCCAGCCCGGCCTCCTGGTACGGCCGCAAGGTCCCCTTGAGGGCGTCGCCCAGTTGGATTTGCGCGAGGTTCTCCGGGCTGCGCAGGTCGGCGAGCACCCGGTCCAGCCATTGGCCGGCATGGACGAAAGACCACTGGCGCTCGGCGTCGGCGTCGCCGTCGTCGGCCAGATCCTTGGGCGCGCCCGCCAGGAGGCGCATGCCTTCGATAAACGAAAGCCCGCCCTCCTGGGCCTGCTCTTCGACCTTCTTCCAGTGGTCGAGCGCTTCGCGGAGCTTCTGGCGGTCCACCTCGACCCATTGTCCCCGCAGGAGCACCAGGCCATCCTCGGCCGCCATCAGCTCCCGCCACTCGGCTTCGCTGAGCTGCTGGTCGCCCAAAACGAGCTGCACCTGGAAGTCGAGCATCGCGTGGGCGTCGAACTTCTTTTGTTTCTTCTCGCCGATGCTGACGCCCACGCGCGGCCGCGGCCGCTTCTTCCACCAGTCGGGCAGGCGGACCAGTACGCCGCTCTCCTCCAGGACCGGCACGTCTTTCAAGAACCCGTAAGCCTCGTGCGGCGTCCAGGCCAGCGCCTGGTAGATGTCGCCGGAATCCACCAACTCCTTGGCCAGCGCGCTGCGCTGCGAGGCGAGATGGACCGGCGAGAGCAGCTTGACGAGCGTCTGTTTGTCTTTCGCGCCGGCGTACTGGCGCAGGGCCTGGCTCAGCGGCTGATATCGCACGCGCCCACCCTCGGACACGCTCGGGGCATACGTGGCCAGGAACGCGAACGGGCAGTGCGGATCGCGGCGGTTCTCCGCCAGGTGAAAACAGACCCGGCCCACTTGATGCCACTGCGGCGCCCGCCCTTTCAGAAACCCCGACAGCCCGCCCTCGGCCGCTTCCACCTCGCCGCGCACCCAGGCGTCCAGGTCGTTCCATAGGCCCGCGAGCGCCTCTTGGGTCACATATTCGGTGCCCGGCATCGGAGGGACGCAGAGCAGCAGGGATGCCACTTCCGCGGAGGTCAGAGGCGGAATCGGGTCCAACGCCGGCCCGGCGGTCTGCGGCCTGTGGCACAGCTCCGTCAGATACCGGGCCGCCAATCCCCGCCAATAGGCGAGCGAGGGGTCCAACGGACCCTCGAACCGCTCCGTGGCCAGCGCAAAGAGCCCTTGCGCCTGGCCGGACGCGAACGCCCCGAATACCTTCTTGAGTCGGCCGTCCGGCGGAGCTCCTGGGGATGCGTCCAGGAAAGAGGGCTCCGCCGCGGCCGATTCCACGGCAGTCAAGTGACCGGACGGAGTGAAGACCAACTCGAAACGCATGCTGGTTCCAAGATACTTTTTCTCGTGAGTCTCGCCAGCACCATGTTCAGTTCAAGCGGGGCGCGAGAGGAATTCCGGAATTCCGCACGTTTTAGCCTGGTAACCTGGGCGGCACGGGCAGGGAGATGGTGAAACGGGTGCCGCGGCCCGGCTCGCTCTGAACGGCTATGTCGCCGCCGTGGGCCTCGATGATCTTGCGGGCGGTGGGCAGCCCGAGGCCCGATCCGCCCCGTTTCGTCGAGAAGAACGCCTCGAACGCGCGGGCCCGGGTCGTTTCGTCCATTCCGCAGCCCGTGTCGATCAGGTCCAGCGCTACGCCCTGTGGGGCGTGATAGGTCCGCACGACCAGTTGGCCCCCCTCCGGCATGGCCTGTTGGGCGTTGAGGACCAGGTTCAACAGTGCCCCGTGAAAGGCCTCGCGGTCCAACAGGACCGTGGGCAGGTCGCTGGAGAGGTAGTCGACCAGCTCGATGCGGCCTTCGGCGGCCTTCGGGCGGAAGAAGTCCAGGACCTGGGTGACCTGGGCATTCAGGTCGCTTGGCTCCAGCCGCAGTTGGCGGACCCCGGCGAACTTGAGGAAGTCGTCCAGGAGGTCGCCGAGCCGCTGGCACTCCCGCTGGACCAACTCGATCTTCCTCATCGTGCGGCGGTCCCGCGGCGAATCGCACTGGCGGAAGTCCTCGGCCAACAGTTCCATGTTGAGCCCGATGGTGGAGAGCGGGTTCTTGATTTCGTGGGCGAGGGCCCCGGCCAGCCGCACGATCTCGGCGACCTGGTCGACCAGCTTCTGGTTGACGTCGGACGATTCGGCCATGGGCTATGGCACGCCCAAACCATCGGCTTGGGCACGTTTAGCGGGCGGGCTTGCCC
>JBEKCP010000107.1:0-12031 GCA_050014815.1 Thermoguttaceae bacterium
CGCCGCCTCAGCCGCCCGCGTGCACAATTGGACCTCTTGGTCCGGACGTTCCGCGAAACGATTGTACATGCACAAGGCGGTGATCTTCTGAGCGGCCGCGCTGGCATCGGCTTTCGTCCGCGCGATCCCGGCATCGGTGGCCAGGGAATACTTCTCGCCGGCATGGACCATCCCCGGCAGGGCGAGATTGTCGTCGACGGCGACTTCCACGCCTTCCGACCCGATGCGCTTCAAGCCGGCCCAGCAGTCTTTCTCGCCGGTGTGCCCGAGCATCGCATCGCGGACCGAGACCGTCAAACGCGATGCGCTTGCCCCCATGGCGGATCGCGCACAATGCGACGCAAGAGCGAGGCTGGCAAATAGTCCGCCGCCGTAGCCGAAGAAATCTCGACGCGTGAATGCTTGTTTCATGGGCTGGTGTCCTTAAGGAAAGGTAACGGGCTGTTCTTGGGATATGGAACGGGGCTACCCGCGGATGCGGCGCCCCGAGCACATCCTCACGCCGAAGTACGTTGTCATACCACGACCGCCCGCCTTCGTCAACCGGTCGGAGCATTTCGGTGATTGCGATCGCTCTTCCCGCCCAGGAGCAACGCGGCTTCTTTCAAGGCATGGGGCTTGTCAATCGTGGAACGCTTTCTGGGTCAGGGTTCTTTCTTCTCCGTCCGTAAGTTCAGGTACCGCAGCGCCTCCTCTCGCACGATCCTGTCAGAATCGTGGCTCATCTTCTTGAGCATTTCGAGCGATTCCGGCGTTTCCATCTTCCCTAGAGCATGCACTACGTCAATACGAACTTCATCGTACGGATCTTCCCACATTGGCAGGAGAAGCTTTCTAGCATCGAACAAAGCAAATATCCCAGTGATTAACAAGTAGAGCACGAAAACTGCCGGGAAAACAATTCGGAAACCGAAATAGTGGCGTGCGCTGAACAGGAGGGAGACCCCGAGCGTCAGAATCAAAAGGTCACGGATCGAGAACTGCGGGCGCTGCTCAAAGAAAGCCACTACCGCTTCCAACCATAAGAATACAACAAAAACGATCCAACAAATGGTTTCCCATGAAACGTCGAGACGCACTCCGGGAGCAATCCAGCGGGACCTTTCCACGACGCAGTAGGTAAACCAACCGGCGAAAACCACGGAGGAATGCCACGGAGTACGGTTCCGCTTGCGGCGATGCCTCCTTAGGAAAAAGGACACCACAAATGCGACGATCAAGGCTATTGGCGAGAAGAGGGACATGTCTAACCCTCGCATATCCGGCAAGTCTAGGTGACCGGCCCGAGCAGCGTCAAGAGAGGCTTCCGGAAAGTCCCCACTCGGTCCAAGTCACCAGGAGCAGAAAAACAGGGAGTCCAAGCTGGTTTCGACCTTGGAATCGCCACCAAGCCGTCGTGTGGTTTCACGCCTTCTAACTTCTAACTTCTAACTTCTAACTTCTAACTTCTAACTCCTAACTCCCCAAATTGGAACCGCCACCAAGCCGTCGTGTGGTTTCACGCACCGCCAAGTCGATCGCCAAGCGGCAATCTCACGCTGCCGAAATTGGATACCGTCCAAAAGTCCTTGCTTCATCAAACATGGCCGCGATATTGGCCGGGGGGACGTGAGGCTGGATGTTATGGACGGGGTTGAAGACGAAGCCGCCGCCGCAGGCCAGATCGCGGATGCGGCGGCGGACTTCTTCGCGTACCTGCTCGGGACTGCCCGCCGGGAGCACCCGTTGCGTGTCGCAGCCGCCGCCCCAGAAAGACAAGTGCCTGCCATACTGCTTCTTCAGCAAAGCGGTGTCCATGCCCGCCGCCGATACCTGGACCGGATTGAGGATCTGCACCCCAATCTCGATGAGGTCCGGCAGAAACGTGCCGATCGCGCCGCAACCGTGGTAGAATATCTTGGCCTTGGTTTTGCGCCGAATGGCCTCGATGATCCGGGCCCAACGAGGCTTGATCAAACGCCGGTAAACGGCCGGCGAAATAAGCGGGCAAGTCTGCCCGGTCAGGTCGTCGGCCGTGAAGTGGACGTCGATCAGGTCGCCCACCTCGGCAAGGAAGAGTTCTTGGGCCGTAATGATGGTGCCTGTAAGGCGATCGAGGAACGCCTCGGCAAACTCTTCGTTGGCCACCAGGTCCATCAGACCTTCTTCCATGCCGCGGACCCGCAAGAGCTGATTGAACAGATCGTGGCCGCAAGGGGCCATGCCGAACAGAGCGCGATCGGTTTGGGCGCGCAGTTGCTCGACGCGGCGGCGAAGGCCGCGATAGCGGGCCGTGTCGGCCGGATCGGGCCAAGGCATTTTGTCAAGGGCCTCCAACGTCGGCTCCGCGAGGGGGAACTCCTGCCAATCGTAGTAGTAGCCGCCCCTGGGCCGGCGAAGGGTGGCCCCAAACTCGTCCCGGAACGATTCACCCCGCTGGCCCTCGTCGATGAAAACCGGCCGGTAACCCTCCGCCGGATTGGCGAAGACGGGAATCACGTCGGCACCGAAGCGGTCCAACAGGTCGTCGTCGACTGCGGCAATCTGCTGCACGGTTTCCAGGGTGCGGACGGGTTTTTGAGGCAAGCCGAGGTGGTCGCGCAGGGCCCCGTACGTCGAGATGGCGATCGACGAGACGACCGTGCCTCCCAAGTCGATCGGCACGCGATCGGGCTCCTGGTGATCCAATGCCGTCAGGACGCGCTGGCGAGAGTTCATCGTTGCCCTGCCTTTCGTTGCGGGTTGGCAATCGCCTGCACGCAATGCTCGATGCACTGCCGCCGCGGCAACCTCGTATGGTACACGCCGATCGAACAGCATCCCTGATACCCGATCTGCTCCAGTCGGTCAAGGAACGCGGCGGTGGGCCAGTGGCCGGCGCCCAGAACGTCCCGATTGGTTTCACAGAGGTGTACGTGCGCCAGGATGTCGCGGATGGCCGGCAGCGGCGAGAACATGTCCTTCTCTTCGATGTTCATGTGGAAGGAGTCGATCATCATGCGGACGCCCGGCAGATCAAGGCCGCGGACCAGCTCGGCCACCTCGGCAATCGTATTGTGGAAGCCGACTTCGCCTTGTTGGACCGGCTCGAAGGCGATGGTGACCTTCTGCTGCGAGGCGTATTGCCCTATTTCGCGGATCGCCTCCCGGATGCGGCGTGCGCCGACCGCCCGATCCGGCTCGTCGCTCAGGCGGCCCTGTAGCGAGCCGAAGACCATCACTGCCCTCCAACGGGCCGCCAGGGCGACGAAGGACTTGAGCAACTCGATCGTGCGTCGCCGCACCGCCTCGTCGGCCGTGCAAAGGCAGTTGCCGCGGCTGGAATAGGTTGAGCCGGTCTGGAAGGCGCACATCGCGTAGCCCGCCGCGGCCAGCGATCGGCCGACGCGGTCCTCGTCGAACTCCGCCGGATCGGCGATCTGCAATTCCACGGCGTCGTAGCCCGCCCGCTTCATGCACGCCAGATCGCCCTCGAACTCGCTCCAATCGCGGTAGGAGGCCGGATCGGGCAGCACGTAGCTCAGTCGCATCGTCATGGTTTACTCCTGGTCCAAGAGGCGCCGATTTCCTCCAGCGTGCGGCCTTTGGTTTCCGGCACGATCACAAGCGAGAACAGGAAGGCCGCCGCCGAAAGGACCGCGAAGATCCAGTAAGCCATGGCCGGCGAGCCGAGATTCGTCTTGAAGCAGTCGACCAGCGGAGGGAAGCAGAACGTCGTCAGAAAGGACGCGGTCCAAACGCAAACCGAAGCCACGCCCATGGCCCTGCCGCGGAGTCGATTGGGAAATATCTCCGACATGATCAGCCACGCCAGCGGCGCCAGGCTCACCAGGTAGGCGCCCATCACGAGGAACATCGTTGCTACAACGTAGGCGCCGGTGGCATGCCAGTGGAATAGCGCGCCCAGGATCACCATGCCGACGGTCATTCCCGCGGTCCCCAGCAGCAAGAGCGGCTTCCGGCCCAGGCGATCGACGACGAGAAGGGCGGCAACCGTGCAAAGCACATACCAGAGGCTGATAATGACGTTTGGACGGATGGCGTCTCTGGGGCTGGCGAATCCCGCGTCGAGAAAGACGCCGGGCATGTACATGGTCAGGATGCTTGCGCCGGTGATCTGCTGAAAGGCGCCCAGCGAACAGGCGATCAGCAAAGCAAACCGCATCCCCGGCCGCAGCAGGTCCCGCAACGATCCCTGTTCTTGAGTGGAGGCCAGGATGTCTTTCATCTCGGTTTCGGCGTTCTCCCGGCCGTCGATCAGCGCCAACACTTCGAGCGCCTCTTGATGCCGGCCCTTCTGCGCCATCCAGCGCGGGCTCTCCGGCACCAAGAGCAGGCCGACGATGAACAGCGGCACGGGCACGGCGTTCGAGGCCAGCATCCATCGCCAGTGCTCTCCAGGGGCCAGGTAGAAGGGGACGACCGCGGCGCAGGCCAGGCCCACGACGATCGCCAATTGATTGACGGTCACCAGGGCCCCGCGGATCCGCGGCGGCGCCATCTCGGCGATGAACATCGGCGAGACGACCGACGCCAGACCTACCCCGACGCCGCCAAGGAACCGCAAGAGGTCGAATTCGATCGCGTTGCGGGACACCGCTGTTCCCAGGGCGCCCGCCGCGAACAGCAGACCGGCGAAAATCAGCGTCCGCTTTCGGCCCAAGCGATCGCCCAGCGCGCCGCCCACGATTGGGCCCGCCATGCAACCCAAGAGCGCGCTGGCCATGGCGAAACCGTGCTGGGGGGGCGTCAGGCCGAACGCCGGCTTGATGAAGAGCATGGCGCCGGCAATGATCTGCAGGTCATATCCGAAGAGGAATCCTCCCAGGGCGGCCACCGCGGCGATCAAGAAGACGAGAAAGGACGGAAAAAGGGGACAGTCCCCATTTGCCGGCACGGCCCGGAGGCGGGTACCATGCTCGCATGGTCGTCGCACAAATGGGGACTGTCCCCCTTTTCCGCCCGTGCCGGTTTCTGATGCGTTCATTGTTCGAGTTTCCACTGGCGTGCTTGCGTTTCCAATCGCGCACTATCGGCCCATCCAGCCGCCGTCGACGACCAACACGTGCCCATCGACGTAGTTGCTGGCATCGCTTGCCAGGAACAACAGCGGTCCGACAAGGTCCTCCGGTTTTCCCCAGCGTCCGGCGGGGATGCGCTCGCGGATCTTCGGCTCGCGCACGGGGTCGTGGACGAGGGCCTCGCACATTTCGGTGTCGAAATAGCCGGGCGCTATCGCATTGACGTGGATGTTCTTGCTCGCCCACTCGTTGGCCAGGGCCCTGGTGAGCCCGACGACGGCGTGCTTGGCGGCCGCATAGGCCGGGATCGTCCAGCCGCCCTGGAAGCCGCACACCGACGCGATGTTGATGATCTTCCCGCCGCCCTGCTTCGCCATGACGCGCGCGGCCTGCTGGCTCAGCTCGAACGCGCCGGTCAGCATCAGGCCGAGGATCTGGTCCCACTTGTCCAGCGCGAAATCGACGGCCGGCTGGCGATGCTGAATGCCGGCGTTGTTGACGAGGATATCGAGGCGGCCGAAGCGATCCACGACCTTGTCCACCAGCCCGGCGCGCTGGGAACGCTCGCCCAGATCGGCCTGGAAATACGCCAACTCGCCGCCCCGCTCCGCGATGCGGCGACTCAACTGCTCGCACTCGGCGCTGGCCGCGGCGACGGCCACCTTGACCCCGGCGGCCGCCAGGCCCTCGCTCATGGCCAGGCCGAGCCCCCGGCGGCCCCCGGTAACCAGCGCCACGCGACCCGAAATGTCAAACAGCATGGTACTCGCTTCCTTGCGGTGTGGATGATGGTGGTTGGGGGAACAGGAATCTCAAGTATGGTCGCCCCCAGTTTAGCAAAGTGACGGACGACCTTCCAGTTGTCTCCAGCATCGAGCCCCGCCAGGCCGGAATTGCTGTAACGTCTTGAAGCGTAACGCTTTTCTCTGGCCCCGCCGACCGGGGAAGAGTCTTTGGAACTGCCGCAAACCTACCCAAAACGGCCCTGAAAGGCCCCGAAAGTTTGCAACCTTCGTTGCAACCGAGGGCCACTTTCCGGGGCGGGGGAGCCGTTGGAACTATTGGAACGGGAGGGCCCGCCCCCCTCAATCGGCAATCTGCTATAATGCCTGGCGTGCCCCACATCGCCCCGCCCGCCTTGGGAGCCCGGTCTGAATATGGCCGTCAATCTCGACAAGCCGCACCTCTGGAAGGACGACACCCGAGCCTCTGTTGACCATTACAACAAATGGTTCATGCGGTTCGCCCCCAAAGCATTCCGCGACACCCGAGTAGAGGTTACGAAGAGAGTAGAGCAAGCGATTCTCGATAGCAACGACATGCGGGACTTGTCCCCCGATCTATTGCTAGCACGTCCCGGCGTCCTGCAAACCCTCCGCATGTCTAGGCCATGAATGCCATACAAAGAGCCGAGTCAAACCGGCTTGTGGAGCAACAGAGGCTCGACCAACTCAAAACAGCGCAAGAGCGAAATAGGTGGGGCCAGTTTGCGACCCCGCCCGCGCTCTCTCTGGACATGGCCCGCTATGCTTGGGACAGGCTTCGACGGCGCAAAGGCACCTTCTCATTCCTCGACCCCGCTATCGGAACTGGATCATTTTACGCCGCATTTCTACAAACCTTCCCGCAAGACCGGATTGACTTCGCAACGGGCGTTGAATTAGACAAGCTCTTTGGAGCGGCGGCCAATGCACTTTGGAAAGAGCTGGGCTTGCATCTTATCCAAGCCGATTTTACCAGGTTGAAACGGGAACGGCAGTACAACGTCATATTGACCAACCCGCCGTATGTTCGGCATCATCATTTGGACACCGCAGGCAAGGAACGCCTGGGCAATTTGGCACGTGAGACAACCGGCATAAAGCTGAGCGGGCTAGCGGGCCTATATTGTTACTTCCTTCTTATCGCTCATGCTTGGCTTGCGGACGACGGGCTAGCCGCGTGGTTGATTCCATCGGAATTCATGGACGTAAACTACGGCGATGAAGTCAAGCGGTATCTAACGGAATCGGTAACGCTGCTGCAAGTACATCGGTTCTGCCCTTCCGATGTTCAATTCGACGATGCGTTGGTTTCGTCCGCAATCGTGGTGTTTGAGAAACACAAGCCGCAAGCCGCACACGAGACCGCCTTTTCATTTGGCGGCACCTTGACCAAGCCGAGCAAGACCCAGAAGGTGCCCCTCGACCAGTTGCGGGCAACAAGGAAGTGGACTTCGCTACCACAACAAGGGAGCAATGGACAGAAGCCCAACACGGTGAAGCTGGGCGACTTGTTCACGATCAAGCGGGGCCTTGCGACAGGCGACAACAGTTTCTTCATCGTGCCGAAAGACAAGTTGAATGAGTTGGGAATCCCCGCCAGTTGTGTTCGGCCCATTCTCCCGAGTCCCCGATTCTTGCAACAGGAAGTCGTTGACTCGACCGCCGACGGTTGGCCGTTGCTTGATCGGCAGCTAGCTCTGATTGATTGCAATATGGGCGAAGCCGAGATCAGGGCGCAATGGCCCCGGTTTGCGGATTACCTCGACGAAGGGAAGCGGCGGGGCGTCCCCTCTGGTTACCTGGCGAGCCGTCGTGCCCCCTGGTATTCACAAGAGAAGCGAGAGCCGGCCTCGCTTGTTTGCACCTACATGGGCCGGAATCGTGAAAGGCCCTTCCGGTTTATCTGGAACCGTTCAAGGGCGACGGCGGCCAACGTGTACCTTTTGCTTTATCCGAAGGAAACGATTGCCGGAACATTGCCAGAGAAGATGCAGGCCGTATTCGAGGCATTGCGGGCAATACACCCCGACCATTTCTTCAGCGAGGGCCGGGTGTATGGGGGAGGACTGTACAAGATGGAACCCGCCGAACTAATGCAGCTACCCGCGGACAGGATTGCAGAAATCTTGGACATACACCCCGAGCAGCAACGCACTCTCTTCTAACATGCTATGCCCTTCCTTCTCGCCTTACTGTTGCTTGCCGCCCCGCCCGAGACGTTGATGGGAGGAGTTATCTCTGTCTCCGATGCGGAAACCTTGCGCCTACTTGTTGGCGAAGAGGAAACTCGGATACGGCTCGCCGGGATTGATGCCCCCGAGCAGGCCCAACCCTTCGGCGCGAAGGCGAAACGGACCCCAGCCAAGGCGTGACTTGCAACAGTTTCTCGGGCGGTCCTTGACACGGCCGCGTCGCCCATCTACTCTGGAGTCCATGCCGGCAGTCGTAATGTCGGCAGAGATGTGCTTTGGCAATGGTCGCGAGAGGCAACGAGACCGGCCAAAGCCGGTAAAGCGATGGTTTGACCCCAATGTTCTCGGGAGTTTTCATGGTGACGAAACAGTCGCGAACAACTCGACGTATGTTCCTGAAAGGGGTGGCGGCGGCCGCGGCGGCCCCGTATGTCATTCCGGGCTCGGCCCTCGGCGCCGAAGGGCGCCTGGCGCCCAGCAATCGAATTACCATGGGCTTCGTCGGCGTGGGCGGCCAGGGCTCCGGCGACATGGGCGGATTCATGGGCTTCGGCGAAGTCCAGGCCCTGGCCGTCTGCGACGTGGACAAGCGCTATCGCGAGCGTGCCAAAGAAAATGCCGAACGGCGCTATGCGCGGGACAAGGCGAGCGGCGCATACCAAGGCTGCGCCGACTATGTCGATTTCCGGGATCTCTGCGGCCGGCCGGATATCGACGCCGTCTTCTGCGCCACGCCCGACCACTGGCACGCCCTGGTCACCTGCGAGGCGATGCGGAACGGCAAGGACGTGTACTGCGAGAAGCCGGAGACGCTGACGATCCGCGAAGGCCGGGTGATGATCGAGACGGCCCGCCGCTACGGCCGCGTCTTTTCCGGAGGCAGCCAGCGCGTGTGGGGTGACTACAACTGGTATCATAAGATGATGTGGTCCGGCGCCGCGGGCGACCTTCAGGAGATCTGGGTCGGCGCCAGTGGCCCCTCCGGCGAAATGCTCTGCCCGGCCGAGCCCGTGCCTGAGGGCATGGACTGGGACATGTGGCTTGGCCCGGCGCCGTGGCGGCCGTACAACAAGGCCTATCACCCGTTCAACTGGCGTGGCTGCCGCGATTTCTCGGGCGGCAACATGACCGACTGGGGCGCGCACCACATCGGCGGCGCGCTGTTCGCCGCCCGCATGCACGACAAACCGCTGCCCATCGAGATCGTCCCACCGGATAAAGACAATCGGCACCTGACCTACAAGTACGCCAGCGGCGTGCAGATGCACCTGGGCGGCGCCTGGGGCGGCCCGCTCTCGTTCAAGGGCACGCTGGGTGAAGTGCCGGATCGCCGGCAGGCCAGGACGCCCCCGCCGGCGATCAACGTGCCGAACTACAAGGGGCGCGGCGGCATTTTCGGCGACTTCCTCCACTGCGTGAAGACCCGCCAGCGGCCGTTCCGCGACATCGAAATCGCACACCGCACCGTGGCGACGTGCCACCTCGCCAACATCGCTTTTTGGCTGGGCCGCGCTTTCAAGTTCGACCCCGTCAAAGAACAGATCGTCGGCGACGAAGAGGCCAACCGCTGGATCGACCGGCCGCGGCGAGCGCCTTGGATCCTGTGAGAGGATCCCGCTGGTCCCCTCCTACACCTATATGAACAAAAGGATACTCTCCATGAAGCTCTACCAGATCGGATTGTTGGCGGCCGGAATCGTTTTGGGCGGCGCCGCCCTTCAGGCGGCCGAGAAGTCAAGCGTCGATGAACTTGCCAAGGAACTCCGGGGCGAGACGCCCGCCGCCGGGCGGACGCCGGAGCAACTCCAGGCGGTCTACGCCCAGGTGCTCGACTCCCTGATGCCGAACCTGTCCAGCGAGGACCCAAAAAGTCGCGCGGATGGGCAAGGCAAGATTGAAAGGATCGCGTTCCACGCCGGCCGGCCCGGCGCCGAGACCGAGCGGGTCGCCTGCTCGAAGGCCATTGCCGCCAGACTGGGGCCCGAGGTGGGGTCGCTCGGGCGCGTCTGGCTTCTGCGGCAACTGGAGCGGATCGGCTCCGCGGAGGCCGCGCCGTCGTTGGCCGGAGTCCTGGCCGACAAGGACCCGCTGGTGCGCGAGTCGGCCCGCCGGGCCTTGCAAAAGAACCCCTCGCAGGAAGCCAACGCGGCGATCGGGCAAGCGCTCGGCTCGGCCGACGCGCCGGCATGGCGCGTGGCGCTGATCAACGCCCTGGCCGAGCGCCGCGACCCGTCGAACCTCGGCCTGCTGCTCAGAGAGGCCGCCGCGGAGAACGAGGACGTCCACACGGCCGCGCTCATCGCCCTGGCGAACCTCGGCGATGCCTCGGCCCAAGGGCCGATCGCGGCCGCCATGGGCAAGGGCACGCCGCGGGGCAAGGCGATTGCCGCCGACTGCTATTTCCGCCTGGCGGGCGCCCTGGCCGCCCGGGGCGAAAAGGCCGCGGCCCTGGACCTCTACAAGAAAATGCTCGCCGCGGAGGGGCACTTGAAGTGCGCCGCGATCGTCGGCATCGGGCGGTCCGGGGGCGCGGCCGACTTGCCCACGCTGCTGGACGCCGCGGCCAGTCAGGACGCCAAGGTCCGCGGCGCCGGCGTCGAGGCCCTCTCCGTGCTCGAAGGCGCCGAGGTGACGGCCGCCATTGCCGCCAAGGTCGAGACAGCCGGCCGGGAGACGAAGGTGGCGCTTTTGCGGGCCCTGGTTCAGCGCGGAGACAAGGGTTCGGCGTCCACCTTCATGACGGCGGCGGGCGACGCCGACGAGGCCGTGCAGACGGCCGCGCTGGCCGGCCTGGCGACGGTCGGTAATCCGGCGGCCGTTCCGCTGTTGTTGAAGGCTGCCGCCACGAGCGGCATGCCGCAGGAGGCCGCCCGCCAAAGCCTCCAGTCGTTGCCCGGCGCGGACGTCGATCGGGCCCTTCAGGATGCCTTGGGCCAGCAAGATCCCAAGGTCCGCGTCGAGGCCATCCGCGCCCTGGCGGGCCGGCATGCGGTCGCCGCGACTCCCTCGCTGCTCAAAGCAGCCGGGGACCCCGACGCCGGCGTCCGAAACGAGTCAGTCAAGGCCCTCGGGGTCGTGGGGCCCAGTGGCGCACTGCCGGCCCTGGCCGCCGTGCTCGTGAAGACCGAGGACGGTCCCTTTCGCGTCGAGACCGCCAACGCCATGGTGCGCATCGCCAGTCGCGATCCGGCCCCCGAAAACTGCTCTGAGGCCGTTCTCAAGGCGATGGCGGGCTGCGGCGGGCCGGCGAAGATATCGCTCCTGGGCGTGCTGGGACGGATCGGCGGACCAAAGTCGCTCGAAGGCGTCCGCGACGCCCTGAAGGATAATGACGAGCAAGTCCGCGGTGCGGCTTTCACGGCGCTTACCGAGTGGCCGGATGCCGCCGCGGCGGCGGATCTCCTGGCGATTGCCAAGACCGCTGCGGGCGAGACCCGGCACGTGCAGGCCCTCCGCGGCTATCTCCGCGTGTGCGGCATCCAGGCCGAGCGCCCGGCGGCGGAGACGGCAGCGTTGTTGGCTGCCGGCCTGGCGGTCGCCCGGCGGCCCGACGAGAAGAAAATGGCCCTCGGCGAGCTCGGCAAAGTCCGCGACATCGCGGCCCTGGAAGCGGCCGTGTCCTGTCTGAGCGACAGCGCCCTGACCGAGGAGGCCGCGTGCGCGGCCGCCCACGTCGCCCGCGACCTTTGGCAGGGCCATCCCGAGGCCGTCAAGACCGCCATGCGGAAGGTGCTCGAGGTCTCCAAGAACGCGCAGTTCCGGCGAGAAGCCCAGGAAGCCCTCGACCGCGCCGAGCAGAAACCCAAAGCCGCCAAACGAAAGTGAAGCCCTCCTCGCGGCACCACTGGGCCATCAGTTCCAGGTAGGCCGCATAGTCTCCATCGTTGAAGAACGTCTGCTACCGGCGGTTGCCGCGTTGCGTTATGTGGTGCGGCATGCCCGGAACGACCAGTCTTGCAAGTTGCGCCGCTGGTAGTCGTGTTGCTTCTTCTCGTTGCGCTCGTACCGTTGGCGGCGGGCGGCCGGCTGCAGGTCGGCGGACGACAGCCAGGTGTTCATCGCGCTGCGGACTTGC